>CAZDTB010000797.1:0-1502 GCA_964508075.1 uncultured Planctomycetales bacterium | reverse complement strand
ACGCCGGTCGAGCAGCAGCCCGAGCCGCCGATGGACGTCTGGACTCAGCACTTGCCGGGGCTGGACGTGCGCAATCTGGCCTCGCAGTTGCAGCGGAATCTGAACGAGTTGATGAGGACACGGACGGATCGGTTGCGTGCCACCGTCACCGCGGATCAGTTGACCAACAACCTGATCATCACCGCCCCCACTGATATGAAGCCGAAGGTCGACGAGCTGATCGCCACGTTCTCCGCGCAGACGGAAGACCTGGCGCTGGTGCAGAAGTTTGTCGAGATCAAGGAGGCCGACGCGGACTACATCGCTAACCAGTTACGCAACATCCTGAACGTTCGCATGCGCAGCCGCGGCAGTATCGCCAGCCAGATCAACATTCAGGTCGACACGCGCTTGAACCGCGTGATCATCAACGCCCCCAAGGTCGCGATCGAGGAGGCCGAGGCGCTCATCGCGCAGCTCGACCAGAAATCCACGGCCGAGCGTCAGATGCACACGCTGGCGTTGCAGAATGCCGACGCGAACACGGTGTTGAGTGTCCTGCGCACGATCTTCAACGAGAAGATTCGGGCTCGCACCCTTCAGATCAGCGTCGAGCCGCTGACCAACTCGCTGATCGTCGGCGGCTCCAAGGAGGACTTCGACGAGATCGAGAACTGGGCCAAGGAGCTCGACGCCAAGGCGGGCGGTGAGGTCAGCGAGCAGAAGATCTTCGAGCTGGTCAACGCCAACCCGTGGGAGGTCAATGGCGTTCTCCAGCAGACGTTCGTGCAGCGCGGCCGTGGTCGCACGCTTCCGCCGGGTAAGGAGATCAAGACTGCCATCATCGCCGGTCGGAGCATCATCGTCACGGCTCCGCCGGAGAGGATGAAGGCGATCGGCGATCTGATCGCGCAGCTCGACGAGATCGGGCAGGACGAGATGGTGATGCGGCGGTTTACGGTCCCCGGTTTCGGGACGCAGCTTAACCAGCTCGCGCGCAGCATCCAGGATGCCGTGAACACCAAGATCACCGGGCGCGAGCAGCGCATCCGCGTGACGCCGGTGCCGGCCGCCGACACGCTCATCGTCACGGCGACCGAGAAGTACCTGCCGGAAGTCGAGCAGGCGATGGAGCAGTTCAAGGACCTCTACAAGCCGCTCAAGCTGGAAACGATCCCCCTGACCAACGGCGACGCGAATACGGTGTACCAGGCGCTTAGCCGCGTGCTTCAGGAGCCGATCCGCGCGGGCAAAATGCAACTGAGCGTCGAGGGCATGACCAATACGATCATCGCTCGCGCCAACGAGAAGGATCTCGCGGAGATAAAGAACTGGGTGGCGAAGTTCGAAGAGACCTACGGAATTACGATCGTCGAGCCGCGCATCTTCGACCTGAAGAACGCCAATCCGTGGGAGGTTCGCGGCATTCTCCAGACCACCTTCACGCCCCCGGGAAGGGCAACCCGTCGGGGCGGCATGGAGATTCGCTTCGACATCGTCGGCGGCAAGAGCCTCGTGGTTAA
>CAZDTB010000796.1:0-1507 GCA_964508075.1 uncultured Planctomycetales bacterium | reverse complement strand
GCTTCCCGCTCGACTCCGACCCGGCCTGGTCCACTCAGGGCCAGTGGGCCTTCGGGCAGCCGACCGGCGGCGGCAGCCACAACTACGACCCCAGCAGCGGTTACACCGGCAGCAACGTCTACGGCTACAACCTCACCGGCGACTACACCAACAGCATGCCCGAATACGCGCTGACCACCACCGCGATCGACTGCAGCATGTTGCTGGAGTGTGAGCTGCGCTTCTGGCGCTGGCTGGGCGTCGAGCGCGACCCCTTCGACCACGCAGCCGTCCGTATCTCGACCGATGGTTCGAGCTGGACCACGTTGTGGGAAAACCCCGACAGCACGGTCGCCGACCAGGAGTGGACCCAGGTGACGTTCGACGTATCCGAGATCGCTGACCGCGAGCCGACTGTCTATCTGCGTTGGACCATGGGGCCGACCGACGGATCGACGACCTACCCCGGCTGGAACATCGACGACCTTGAGATCTGGGCCGTGGTCATGACGCCGCTCTGCCCGGGCGACCTCGACGGCGACGGCGACGTCGACCTGTCCGACCTGTCGCAACTGCTGGCCCACTACGGCATGACTGGCGTCAGCTACGCCGACGGCGATCTCGACGGCGATGGGGATGTCGATCTGTCCGACCTGTCTGCCCTGTTGGCCGTATACGGAACGGAATGCCCTTGAGCGCGAGTTATCGGCGGAGGGAGCGGGAAAACCGTTGCAATCGCCGGCCACGACCGGTAAGAATGGAGTCGTACCCTAATCGCCCGCTTCAGGCCGACGATCCCCGCCGCGCTCTTTAGCGAGCGGACACGCTCACAACCTTCAGAACAGGAGATACAAAGGCATGAGACGACGAAGCATCATCGCAGCCCTCGCCGTGTGCGTCGGCTGCCTCGCCAGTGCAACCCAGGCCGGCGAAATCGAACTGAACCTGCAAGCCGTCCTCGCAGGGACCGGCGAGAGCGACACGGCATCAGCACTCGTCTACTTGTCCGACCAAGTCGACCTGGCAGCACTTGAGGTGCAGCTCAAGCGCGGCGACGGAACGCTCCGCCACCGTCACGAGGTGGTGGTGACCGCCTTGCAGCAGCGTGCCGTCGCCACTCAGACCGACCTGCTGGCGCGGCTGGAAGAGCTGAGCCAAAGCGGGACGGTTGCGAGCTACCAAGCGTTCTGGATTGCGAACTGCGTGCGGATCGAGGCGACGCCGGCCGCGATCAAGGAGATCGCCGCCCGGCCGGACGTCGATACCGTCTACGTGGACTATCCGATCGCGGCGATCGAGCCAGTCGAGGCGACGCCGACTCCGAAGGGGAGACCGGGTGATGACGGCGGCGACCGCACACCCGAGCCCGGCCTGGTTGCCATTCGCGCGCCCGAAGTGTGGGCGTTGGGCTTCACCGGCACCGACATCCTCGTTGCCACGTTGGACACCGGTGTCGACGGCACCCACCCGGCATTGGCCAGCCGCTGGCGCGGCGTGGCCGACCCGCGCTACGCCGACCACCCCGAGT
>CAZDTB010000795.1:1283-1515 GCA_964508075.1 uncultured Planctomycetales bacterium | reverse complement strand
GAACCCGCATTTCGAGCTGAAGGTGCCGGAAGGCAAGTTCGAGGGCGACCCCGAGTACGAGGAGTACAAGGCCAGATGGAAGGCCAACAACGAGAAATGGCTCAAGCACACGATCGTCACGCATACCCCCGACGGTCCCCGAATCGATTACAAGCCCGTGGATACATCCATCATGACCCCGGAAAAGCCCCGGGATTATCGCTAAGCGGAGGTCGATGAAGAGCACAATGGC
>CAZDTB010000795.1:0-1273 GCA_964508075.1 uncultured Planctomycetales bacterium | reverse complement strand
GTCCCCGTACTGGGAAGAGTTCAAGATGCCCTACGCACCCGGGCACAACGTCGTCTCCGCCCTGATGTACTTGCGCGAACACCCCGTCAACGCCCGCGGCGAAAAGGTCCAGCCCGTCGTCTGGGACTCGAACTGCATGGAAGAGGTCTGCGGAGCCTGCTCGATGATCATCAACGGGCAGGTGCGCCAGGCCTGCTCCGCCCTGATCGACGATCTGAAACAGCCGATCGTGCTCGAGCCGCTCACCAAGTTCCCCCTCGTCCGCGACCTGATAGTCGACCGCCAGCAGATGTTCGACGCCCTGCGCAGCGTCAAGGCCTGGGTCCCCATCGACGGCACGCACGACATCCACCGCCACGCCCCGCTGATCTCTCCCAAGCAGCAGGACATCCGCTACCTCTTCTCACGCTGCATGACCTGCGGCTGCTGCATGGAAGTCTGCCCTCAGTTTCACCCCGGCTCCAAGTTCATCGGCCCCGCCCCGCTCGCACAGGTCCGCATGCACAACTCGCACCCCACCGGCACCTACTTCAAGGAAGACCGCCTGCATGAGATCATGAAGGAGGGCGGCGTCGCCGACTGCGGCAACGCCCAGAACTGCGTCAAGGTCTGCCCCAAGGACATCCCGCTCACCAAGGCGATCGGCGAGCTCGGCCGCCAGACCACCATCCAGTGGCTCCGCGACCTCTTCGTCAGCTAGCTCGAGTGGGGGCGTAGCTGAGCAAGATTGGCTTGGCGATTCTCGCTTGGAAGTCGCGCCAAGCTGCTACGTCGGTTCTTTGATTCGGTTCGGCGCGACAAGAGAAGGCGCCGGGGTCACCCCGCACGCCATATGACCGTGCGCGATCATGCAACAGAGCCGGGCCGTCCCCGGCCCGGAGACCGGCGTGGGGACACGCTGGCTCCGCTGTGCAGACCATCGCGCGGCGCGTCTTCACGCACGGTCATTTAGAATCGGAGCCACAAGTTCCGGTTGGCGTGTGAGATGCCGCGAATCGGCCGTTGCCCCGTTGCCCCGTGGCGCCTGGCTCTGCTGGCAAACCGCGGCCCGGAAACGTCCGATAAGCGCGGCGTAAACCATTCGGCACTGCAAGCAGGCGAACCGCTCGAAGCGGTTCGCCTTTCTAATTGGGCGCTCGGCTTGTCGCGATTCGGGCCGCAAAGGGGCTGGCGCCGGGCGTGCGGCTATGTTGCACGCAGCAGCACGGCTCCGACCGAGGCAGGAGACTGGTAGCGTCTGGCACAGCCTATGGGCTTGGCCACCCCCCTCTGG
>CAZDTB010000794.1:0-1527 GCA_964508075.1 uncultured Planctomycetales bacterium | reverse complement strand
CGCGGGCCATTGCAGTAGATGATGATGAGCTCGCCCGGCGCAACACTCTCGCTGATCTGCAGCATGTAGGCTTCCTCCTCGCCGGCCGGCATGTTGAAGGCTCCGCGGACGTGCCCAGACGCGAAATCCACGGGCCCGCGGGCGTCGATGATCGCGGCTTCATTGTTCCGGACACACTTCCGGATCTCAGCCAGGGTGACGTCATACCGCGTCTTCGGTGCCATCACCTGAGCAACCTGTTCGTTGGGGCGCGGGGCCGGTCGTGCATCCCCACGCAACGAAACGTGGCGGTCCATGCCGCGGACGGCGCCTTGGCCAGTTGTGCGTGCCGACGGCGCGGCGGCCGAGGCGGGACCGAATCCGGCGCGATCGTTTGGGCTGCATCCTGCAAGAAGCAGACCCAGTGGAAAAGCAACGAACGCACGTCGAACCGTATGAATCACGTTTCGTTCTCCTATCTCTCTTCCGAGTTCCGACGTTCAGAACCAGTCAGCAGTGCCGTGCTTGTATGCCCGACCGATCGCGGCCAGGACCGTCGGCGACGAGATCACCGGGCGCTCGCCTCGACCTCGTTTCGTGCACGACTCGCCACCGCAAACAAAAAAAGCCGACGTGGCCAGACACCCGCAGGTGCTCAACCACGTCGGCTTACTCTTCAACGAGCCCACCGGCCGGGCCGGGTTGCCCTTCGTTTAGCCATCCGACTCAAACTTGTGATCGGGGCCGCAACCAACGTCACCAGCGGCTCCGTACATCTTCTATGGCTGCCTGGGCGAGAGAGGACTCACGCCGCTACATGACGCGGTCCTTTCACGGCAGCGTCCTGAAGTTCATGCGTGCGCGGCCGAGCGTCGGATGGCATGCCAGACTACCAGGAATACCACCGCCCCGACCACCGCGACCAGGAGGCTCCAGAGATTGAAACCTGTCACGCCGTTAGCTCCGGCCGCGTGGAAGATCCAGCCGCCAATCACCGCGCCGACGATGCCGAGCAGAATGTCAAACGGGAGTCCCTCGCCGCGCTTGTTCACCAGCGTGCTGGCAATGTAGCCGGCGATGAGCCCCAACACGATCCAGCCGATTACGCCCATGATCATGGTCGAACTCCTTAAAAAAAACCGACGTGGTTGAACACCCTCGGGTGCTCGACCACGTCGGCTTACTTTTCAGCGGGCCGCCCGGCGAAGCCGGTGTGCCCTTTAATCAGTCATCCGATTCACATGCCGGTCGGAGCCGCCTCGCAGTTCGGGTGGCTCCACTCAGCGATCGAAGTATACCACGGCGGAGAAGGAAAGCAAGTGGATTGCCATTGCGATTCTGATAAAACGCTCCTACGATAGCCGGGAGAGCGATGCCCCTGGCGGGAGTGCTAAGCGGGTCTGGCGGACCAAGAGCCGCGTTTTCGGGCCAGAATTGGCGGTCGCCTGTCCGCTCCTCGCACAACCCGTGAGGCCTTCATGAGAACACAGGGAGAAATCGAAGCCGCCATTTCCGAGGGGATCAGTCGCTTTGAACAGGAATTCATGG
>CAZDTB010000793.1:0-1532 GCA_964508075.1 uncultured Planctomycetales bacterium | reverse complement strand
GTGGCACGCGACTCGATACCGGTCGCGTTCGTCGAACTTTCTATGCGCTCTCGCGGCAAACGGGCCTGAGGGCGCCCGGAGCGCGCAACGGCCCCCGGCTGCACGATTTCCGGCACCGCTTTGCGGTCCAAGTGCTCACCCGCTGGTACGAGTCGGGCGAAGACCCGGCGCGACGACTGCCGGTGCTGTCGACCTATCTCGGACACGTATGCGTCGCCGGCACCTACTGGTATCTCAGCAGCTGGCCGGAACTGATGGTACAGGCGATGGCGCGCCTGGAGCAGCGCTGGGGAGAGACATCATGACCGGTCAACCGACTTTCCCCACACTGTTGGAGGGTTTCTTCACACGGCGCCTGATGCAGCAGCGTCAGGCGAGCGCCCACACCATTGCTTCCTACCGCGACACGTTTCGGCTGCTGCTGCAGTTTGCCCAGAAACGGATGCGCAGGGCGCCGTCGAAGCTGGCGCTCGAAGACATCGACGCACCCTTCGTGGTCGATTTCCTCGACGACCTGGAGAAAGTTCGCAACGTAACGGTGAGAACGCGGAACCTTCGTCTGACCGCCATCCACTCGTTCTTCCGCTACGTTGCTTTCGAAGCACCTGCGCATGCTGCGCAGATCCAACGCGTGCTGGCCATCCCAGCCAAGCGGTTCACGCGTGCATTGGTGCCGTTCCTGAACCGACAAGAAGTCGATGCACTACTCGCAGCACCGGATCGGAGTACATGGTCAGGGCGGCGCGATCACGCCCTCATTCTGCTCGCGGTGCAGACCGGGCTGCGTCTGTCGGAGCTGACTGGCCTTCAGCAGCAGGATCTGCATCTGGGGACAGGCGCACATGTGCGTGTGATCGGCAAGGGACGCAAGGAACGATGTACGCCGTTGTGCAAGAACACCCGAACTGTCCTCGCTGCCTGGCTAAAAGAACCGCCCAAGCGCTCGGATCAGCCCTTGTTCCCGAACGCACGTGGCGGTCGTCTGAGCGCCCACGGCGTGCACTACCTTTTGGCCAAGCACGTCGCCGTGGCAACCGCCGTCTGCCCATCGCTGAAGCACAAGCGCGTGAGCCCACACGTACTCAGGCACACAACAGCAATGGATCTTCTGCAGCACGGTATCGAACAGTCCGTGATTGCGCTATGGCTCGGTCATGAGTCGATTGAGACGACGCAGATCTATTTGGATGCCAACCTTGAGTTGAAGCAGCGGGTTCTCGACGCGGTCACACCTCCCAACGGCAAGCCCGGCCGATATCGTCCGGACGACAAGCTTCTCGCCTTTCTCAGAAGCCTGTGACAGCACGGACTATGTCCCAGACCTTTAGCCGTTCGCATCGATAGTCAAGGGTGTCAACGCGCAACGGGACATAGTCCGATACGGGAAATAGTCAATTCTATTGCCCGCAGGCAATAGGATCGAAAGTACGGTTCGCTATCTCGGCGTCGAAGTGGATGATGCACTTGCCATCGCCGAACAGGTCGATATCTGAGGCCACAGGGTGGAGCGGTTTCGCTCCATCCATTTTGGC
>CAZDTB010000792.1:0-1532 GCA_964508075.1 uncultured Planctomycetales bacterium | reverse complement strand
ATCAACATCGATTCTTGGGGAATGAGGCTCTTCACGAACTCGTCAGTCCGTCGATAGCGGATGTAAACCTTGTCGCCCCAGCGGGCCGCGCGATTCCTCAGCAACCGGCCGAACGAACGTTCATATTCTCCGAGCGGCAACGCGGACTTGTGCTCCTCGCCCACGCGCTTGATCCCGATCCGCTCGTCGAGCCCCAGCGCAGTGGTCTGCGAATAGGCCAGGCAGGAGTCGCTCAGCAGTTCCTTGGTCATTGTGAAGCGCTCTTCGGGCGGCCTGTAGTCATAGTCGGCGCTCATCGGGTCGACGCCCAGGCGGTGTCGCACCAGGCCGCTGGCGGCGAAGTAAACCAGGTTGGTCGCGAGCTCCTTGGCATGCGAACAACCCGAGTGGCCGCCGATCCGACGCACGATCTCGTTGAGCACCCCGCGCTCGACCCGCAGCCCGACCAGGCGGTCGGCGATCGCCTCGACTTCGCGGCAAACCGGGAACGGGACGCGGATCATGTCGAGCTTGCTGCGCGTGATCTGCTCGTCGGGCAGGTAGATGGTGAGCTCCAGCTTGATCAGGTGGTCGTTGTCGAGGATCGTGCCAACCAGCAGCATCTCATCAGAGCTGTCTTCGTACAGCTCGATATGGAAATTGCGTTGTCCGGTCAGTCTCATCTTGCTCGTCCTCAAGTTGCCCGCGCCCCGCGCGGCGGCTTGGTCCCGGTAACGGATCGCCCGGGCCGTCGACGCCTGCACCTGGCGCTTGAGCGAGTCGAACAGCTCCTGTTCCTTTTTCAGTCCGGCGTTGGCGGCGTAGCGCGCCAGCGGCGTCAGGATCCACTCCTCGTTGGAGAACAATGTAACGCTCCGGAGCCCGCGCGCGAGCGCCTCCCGAAAAGTCTTCAGCGAACTGGTAACGTGCCCGGCGTGTGCCAGGATCGTCGCCCGGTGCGTGGCCCACGTGTCGTCGTAGTCGGCGTCGGGCGGATATGCCCCGACCGCCTGACCGACGTCGAATACGGCGTGCGTGATCCGGTGCACGAAATCCGACATCGCGGGGTCTTTGCACAAGTCGCCCATGCGCAGGTCGATCGGGCCGCCGTCCGGCTTGACGGTGTGGATCAGCCCGCCGACGTTGAGTACGATCGAGATCATGGCCTTGTCGAACTCGATCCGCGTGCTGGGGACGCCGCGGGCGTGCGTGAACGGATAGTCGTGGGCAGTCAGAATGGTCTCGATCTGCTGTCGCTCGAAATCACCCCCGCCCGCAAAGACCACGGCCCCCTTGCGTTCCAGAATGTAGACCGTATCCGTGCCGCTGCCACGTCGCCCACCGGCTTGGAGCGAGACCCCGCGCACGACGCGGTTACGCAACCCCTGCCGGACGTCGTCGCCGAGCTCCGGTAGACGCTCCATCAGGATCGATTCGTGCAACTGCTCGTCGTATGCCTGCATGGTCTGCTCGGCGAGGATGCCGTTGGGCAGGATCAGCAGGATCGGTAGCTCGCGGCGGACGTCCTCCAATGACTTCAGCCGCCCACGCTC
>CAZDTB010000791.1:0-1534 GCA_964508075.1 uncultured Planctomycetales bacterium | reverse complement strand
AGCGCTTCGCCGAGGCCATTGCCAAGGGCAAGCCCTCGCCCGTACCGGCCGAGCAGACCCTTCAGGTTATCAAGGTGCTCGATGGGATCTACCGTTCGCACAAGCTCGGCAAGGAGGTCAAGCTCTAACTCACGCGTGCCGCGCGTTGCCAAAGTAACGACCCGTTAGGGCTCGCCGTATTCCCGCGTTCGAAAGTGAACGGTCGGTATAAAAGGCGTGCGGCACCCGGTACGTATTGGCGCGGTCAAGGGTGCCGCAACGAGTGGGAGGACCAAATTATGCGGAACGCAAGGAAGACGGATTGTCGTCTCCCCTCCACTAAAAGTATACCCTACCCTCCTGTCCTTTCCAGTATTACTTTCGGGTTGGCCTTGTGTTTCTTTGTCGGTAGTCTACGCAAGGCGTGTCGAATGGCTCGCAGGACGGTTTTATATCTAAGTGCTTTTATAACAATATCTTAGATCAGGTCATCCAACGCAGGCCCCACTGGCGGCAGGCGTTCCGCTGCAACCCAAACTTTCCAGAAAGAAAAAATTTTAGCCCTGACCGCCCTAATTTTGCGTGCGGCGGCTGCCACATGCCCCTTGAAGGGGCGGCCGAAACGACCAAGAATGCTGTCCGAGCAGGACTTACACGCAAAGGTATCCCACGGTGCAACTGGCTGACTTGCAGTACGATTTGCCGCCTGAGCTGATCGCTCAGACGCCGATCGAGCCGCGGGACGCATCGCGGCTGTTGGTGCTGGAGCGCTCGACGGGTCGCGTGACGCATGCCCGCTTCGGGGAGCTGCGCGGGCTGATGCGGGCCGGAGACGCCCTGGTGGTAAACCGGACCCAGGTGGTACCCGCGCGTTTTTTTGCCAGCCGGGCGACGGGGGGGGCGGTTGAGGGACTGTTTCTGTCGGTCGCGGCGGATGGCTGCTGGCTGACGCTGCTAAAGGCGGGTGGCCGGTTGCGGGCGGGCGAGAAACTTCACTTCCAGGACACACCGTGGGAAGTTGAACTTGTTGAGGCGCGCGGGCAGGGACAGTGGCTCATCCGACCGGACGTGGACTTGCCCGCTCACACCATCCTGGGGCGCGTCGGCCGAACGCCGCTGCCGCCGTATATCAAACGGACTCGGGACGACCCTCGTGAAGGGGAAGATCGCGGCAGGTACCAGACCGTGTACGCCGAGCAGCCCGGTGCCGTGGCCGCCCCGACGGCCGGACTGCATTTCACGGGTGAGCTGCTCGAAGAGTTGGTGGGGCTTGGCGTGGGCATCGCCCGACTGACGCTGCACGTCGGCTTGGGAACGTTCAAGCCCGTCACAGCAGAGCGACTGGAAGAGCACCACATGCACAGCGAGACCTACGAGCTGCCTGCGTCGGCGGCAGAGCAGATCAACCAGGGCAGGGCGAGCGGGGGACGCATCGTGTGTGTTGGAACGACGACCGTTCGCACTCTGGAAACATGCGCCGACGACGGCGGAACCGTGCATCCGGGTACGGGCGAAACCGATTTGTTCATTTATCCGCCATACCGCTTCAAGGCTG
>CAZDTB010000790.1:0-1539 GCA_964508075.1 uncultured Planctomycetales bacterium | reverse complement strand
CTTCCTACGCTGCCGGATACTCCGCCGGAGCATCGCCTAAACCGACGTATTCGACCCGCGCTTCGCCGTCTGCAACCGCTGCCTCTGCGCGCGAGCCTCCTCTGGCGGGAATGCCGCTGGAGCGCGCCGAAGTCAGTTCAACCCGTCCGCGGGGCAGCCAAATCGCGCGTTTTCGTTAAACTGTCGCCTTTGGAACGGCTCGCTTGACGACCCACCTATTCGCGCGGCGGAAAAAGACATGAGCACCAATCCAAACGACAACTGCTACATCGGCATCGACGTGGGCACCGGCAGTGCCCGGGCTGGAATCTTCGACGCCAGCGGCACGATGCTGGCCGCCGCCAGCGAGGAGATCACCATCTGGCGGCCGCAGGCGGATTTTGTCGAGCAATCGTCGGAGAACATCTGGCAGGCCTGTGGGCGGGCCGTGAGACGCGCGCTCGCGGACGCGGGGATCGGCGCCGAGCGTATCCGCGGCATCGGCTTCGACGCAACCTGCTCGCTGGTGGCGCTCGACGCCGACGATCGGCCCGTCACGGTCAGCCCGACCGGCAGCGACGAGCAGAACGTGATCGTGTGGATGGATCACCGGGCGCTCGATCAGACCAACCGCATTAACGCGACCGGCCATGCCGTGCTGAAATACGTCGGTGGGAACATCTCGATCGAGATGGAGACCCCCAAGCTGCTCTGGATCAAGGAGAACCTGCCGGAGAGCTGGAAACGCACGGCCCGCTTCTTCGACCTGCCCGACTTCCTCACGTACCAGGCCACCGGCGTCGATACGCGCTCGCTGTGCTCGACCGTCTGCAAGTGGACGTACCTGGGGCATGAGAAGTCGGTGGACGCAGACAGCGTCGGCCGCTGGGATGAGAGCTACTTCCGGCAGGTGGGTCTCGACGATCTGGCGGATGAGCGCTTCCGGCGGATCGGGCAGCGCGTACGCCCGATGGGCGAGCCGATCGGCAGCGGGCTCTGCGCGCGGGCGGCGAAGGATCTCGGACTCAACGCCGGCACGCCCGTCGGCGTCTCGATCATCGACGCCCACGCCGGCGGCCTGGGTGTGCTCGGCGCGGTCGTTGACGGCCAGAAACCTACGCCGGAAGTGCTCGAGAGACGCGTCGCGCTCATCGGCGGGACGTCGTCCTGTCACATGGCCGTCTCGCGCGAGGCGCTCTTCGTCCCCGGCATCTGGGGGCCGTACTTCTCGGCGATGATCCCCGGCATGTGGCTCACGGAGGGTGGCCAGTCCGCCACCGGTGCGCTGGTCGATCACGTGATCTTCACGCACGCGGCCGCCGCGGAGGTTCGCGCGGAGGCTGAGCGGGCGGGGCACACCGTCTATCAAGTGCTCAACGCGTGCCTGGACAAGCTCGCGGCAGCGACGCCGAAGATCAACTTCCCGGCGCAGCTTACGCGCGAGTTGCACGTGCTGCCGTACTTCCACGGCAACCGCTCACCGCGGGCGGACGCCACGCTGCGCGGCATCGTGTCGGGGCTGAGCCTGTCCGCGACGGCGGACGATCTGGCGCTGCTGTA
>CAZDTB010000789.1:0-1555 GCA_964508075.1 uncultured Planctomycetales bacterium | reverse complement strand
TCGGCGTAAGCCCTCTGCATCCGCGCCAGCGTCGGCGGCAGGGAGTTGTCCTCCTCGTCACCGGTTCGCGCGTCTACGCTGGGCGGCGTCTGCTGACAGCCGACGAGGACCGCCAGTGGCAAAAATAGAATGGTCAGCCGGGCAAGCATGTACCAACCCCTTTCCTACCGGACCGCGTGGATCGCCTTTCCGAAGACACTTTCGGCGGCCTCCATGATCGTCTCACTGGAGGTCGGGTGTGGGTGGATGGTCGCTGCGAGGTCTTCGACCTGCGCGCCCATCTCGATCGCCAGTGCGGCCTCCGCGATCAGGTCGCCGGCGTGCGCGCCTACAATACCGACGCCGAGCACGCGGCGGGTACTGGCGTCGGCGATGATCTTGGTGGTGCCCTCGGGACGCCCGATCGTCGCGGCCCGGCCGGACGCGCCCCAGGGGAACTTGCCGATCCTGATCTCCAGACCTTGCTCAATGGCCTGTGTCTCGGTCAGTCCGCACCAGGCGACTTCCGGGCTGGTATAGACGATTGCCGGGATCGCCTTGGGATCAAAAACAGCGGGTCGGCCGGCGATGACCTGAGCCGCGACGATCCCCTCGCGCGACGCCTTGTGAGCCAGCATCGGCTCGCCCGCCACGTCGCCGATCGCGAAGATGCCCTCGTCGGCGGTTCGCCGCTGCGCGTCCACCTCGATGAACCCCCGCTCGTTGAGCTTGACCTTGGTGTTTTCCAGGCCGAGCTTGTTGCTGTTCGGCGTACGGCCGACCGAGACCAGTACGCGTTCGAAAGTCTGCTTCTCCTCCTTGGCGCCCTTGGTGAACCTCAGCTCGACGCCCTTGGCGGTCTTCCGGACACCTTCCAGTTTGGCCGACGTGTGGACCGCGTCGAACTCCTTTCTGAGCCGGGCGGCGAGCGGGCGGACGAGATCGGCGTCCGTGCCGGGCAGCAGTTGCGGGAGCATTTCGATCACGGTGACCCTGCTGCCGAGGGCGGCGTAGACCTGCCCCAGTTCGAGCCCGATATATCCGCCGCCGACTACCGCCAGCGTTTTCGGTATGCGCTGGAGCAGGAGGGCTGCGGTGGAGTCGATACAGCAGTCGGCGGGGATGAGCGAGTCGGGCAGCCGCGCCGGGCGCGAGCCCGTCGCGATGATTGCGTGCTTGAAGCTGAGGCGGGCGACGTCGCCGCCTTCGATCCTCACCGTGCGCGGATCCTCGAAGGTCGCCTGGCCATGAACGACGCGCACTTTGCGCTTGTTCGCGAGCGTGTCGATGCCGGCGCACAGTTTGTCGACGACGCTCTGTTTCCACCCGCGAAGCTGTTCGACGTCGATCTTGGGCTCGCTGAACGTAACGCCGAACGCCTTGGCTTCGGCGGCGTAGTTGATCAGGTGGGCGACGTGCAGCAGGGCCTTGGAGGGGATGCATCCCTGTCGCAGGCAGACGCCGCCGAGGACCGCGGCGACCTCGACGATCGTGGTCTCGATGCCGAGGTCCGCGGCCTTGAAAGCGGCGACGTATCCGCCCGGCCCGCCGCCGATGACCAGCAGTTGGGCTTCTT
>CAZDTB010000788.1:0-1566 GCA_964508075.1 uncultured Planctomycetales bacterium | reverse complement strand
TGCGCGTCCGGTCGGCTCCATTGCTCGGCCGGTATGAACTCGAAAAAGGCCCCCTGCGCGTCGAGCACGCCCGCCGGTGTCCCGTCTTCGAGCGGAATGGTCACGCGCCCCTCACTCGCCAGCAGGCCGATGTCGCGTACCGGCAGCGAACCCCACCACTCTGACAAGCGTCCGAGATAGTGCCCCATGCTGCCGGCGGTCCAGCACGCAAGGAATTCAAGCTGCCAGTAGTCGCGCGGCCGCAGGGCATCATTGGCCGAGCGAAGCCGCTCCAGCTCGCGGGCGCGGTCTGGTGCCGGCTTGAGGTAGGTTCGCAGGCGACATCTGAGCGCCCGGTCGGGGACCAGCTCGCTGGAGAGTGTCCCGTCACGCACGTCGCGCAGCAAATGCTCGCTTTCCTCATTGGCTGTCTGCGCCATCCGGATCAGCGTGGCCGGGTTGGCAGTCACCGCGAACGCGACGTCGCGAACGATCGCGAAACGCATCAACGTGTAGTACTTGGCACGTGCATCACTTATGTGCGAGATTTCGGGCTTGTCGACATAGAATCGCCGCACGATGCCCTTCTGCGTGCGTGCCAGCAACCCGGTGATTGCCCCGCAGGGCACGCCCGACGCGGTGTGGCTCTCGTCGTACCGTCCGCTGGACTGGAGAATCGCCCGGAATACCGCTCCCGGATGGTCGCCGAGCATCTTGAGGCCGAAGGTGTTCCAGCCGCGGCGATACTGGCGAACGAACTCCGACGTGACCGGGATGAGTTTCTGCTTGGCGGTTGTGCCGCTGCTGGTGGCGAACATGTGCAAGCGCTCGCCGGGCCCCAGCAGCGCGGATGTCTCCCCGCCACAGACCCGATCGAGGTACGGTCGCAAGTCTTCATATGTCACCAGCGGGGCGGCCTGTTTGAGATCGCTCGGCGAGCGAACCGCGCCCAGGCCGTGCTTGTGGGCATAGTCGCTTCCCGCCATCCGTGAGAGTACACCTTGCAGAACGTCGGCCTGGACAGCGTCGCAGTTGCGCAGGCGGTCGAGGAAACGGGCATAGACGCGGTTGGCGTGCCAGTAGGCGAACCGGGCGGCGATGCGTTCGAACAGCGTTGGCATGCTCCAGCGCCCGAGGTGACGTTCACCGTGAAGATGCTATTGAAACCGCGACGGGCTGCAACGCGCGCGGCGTTCCGTTGCCTCCCCTTGGTGTTTCAGCGGGCTGAGGCTTCAAGCCTACGAGGTAGCGGTCGAAGAAGCCGACCGTCAGGCGCGCGTAGATCTCGGGGTGCCGCGTGGCCGCTTGGTTGTGTCGTGCCCCGGGGGCGATCCAGAGGTGCTTGGGCTGGGGGGCGAGCGCGTAGAGCAGGCGGCTCTGCTCGACCGGCAAGTACGAATCTTTCTCGCCGTGGATAAAGAGCGCGGGCCGCGGCGTCATGCGTTGGATCGCCTTGCGAACCGACGGAAACGTGCAACCGAACTCGCGCCGGGCGAAGTGCATCATGCACCAGCGGAGGAATCTCCAGAACGCGGGGGGATGATTCTCGTAGACGATACGTACCTTCGCGAAGATGTACGCCCAGCG
>CAZDTB010000787.1:0-1569 GCA_964508075.1 uncultured Planctomycetales bacterium | reverse complement strand
ACCTTTGGTTATCGGAACTATTTGAAGCTAAAGCCGCTATCGCCGATTTGACATCTGGGGTTGCGACAGAACACCCGCGCGTCACGACAAGGTTTCGTGTATGATGCCGTATGCATGCAATCAAAAGCCCACCGAGACCTCTCCGGCGCGACGACCTGAAAATACCGCGCCGCGAGCGAAAGACGATCAACACGCTGCTGCCCGGCGATTGCCGCTGGCCCTTAGGCGATCCGCGGGACCGGGATTTCCACTTCTGCGGCAAGCAAAGGGTTGATGGCCATCCCTATTGCGAATTTCACATGCACCGGGGCTTCCAGCCCGCGCGGGCCCGCGTCCCATACTACCGGCCACGTCCGGCGACCTAGCTGCAAGGTGCCACGGTACTTGTGTTTGTAGCACCTGTATTCGTGGCGCCTGTGATCGTGCCCCGCGCAATCGCCTTCACTGAGCCATGGCAGGCCGCGGCAACGCGAGAGAGTGCAAGATGAAACTGCGGGTCGGGTACGAGCTGCAATACGCGTTCCCGCAACCGACTCCGGCCATTTTGATGCTCAACGTCCACTTCACGCGCGTCTCCGACCTGGCGATGCCCGACCACATCATCATCAGCCCATCCGTTCCGATCTCCGGTTACCGCGACGGGTTCGGCAATTGGTGCAGCAGGATTGTCGCCCCGGCGGGAAAGGTGCGCATCGCGGGCGATGCCGTCGTGAGCGATAGCGGACTGCCCGATCCGACCTGTCCTGGTGCGTACCAGGTTCCGGTCGAAGAGCTTCCCGAGGAGACCCTCGTCTTCCTCTTGGCAAGCCGCTTCTGCGACAGCGACCGGCTGCTGGATTTGGCCTGGACCTTGTTCGGGCACGCAACACCGGGCTGGGGGCGCGTGCAGGCCATCTGCGATTTGGTGCATCAGCGTATCGCGTTCGGCTACGAGCATGCGCGTCCGACAAGGACAGCGTCGGAAGCCTATCAGGAGGGCCGCGGGGTCTGTCGCGACTACGCGCACTTGGCCGTGGCGTTCTGCCGGGCCTTGAACATCCCGGCACGCTATTGCACGGGCTACCTCGGCGACGTGGGCATGCCGCCGCCCTATCCGCCCGGCGATTTCGCGGCTTGGTTCGAGGCCTTTCTCGGCGGCCGCTGGCACACATTCGACCCGAGGAACCTTGTTCCCCGCATCGGCAGGGTGTTGATAGCACGCGGGCGGGACGCAGCCGACGTCGCCATGACGACGACGTTCGGCCCCAACACGCTCGAGAGCTTCCGGGTATGGACCGACGAGATCAGCGATGGCTCATCTGCATGAAAGGGAGCGAGGATGACGGGTGTGACGGCGGTCGGTTTGCTGGCCGGTGCTTTGACGACGCTTGCGTTCGTTCCGCAGGTCTTGAAGACCTGGCGCACGCGCTCGACCGCCGACATATCGCTGTGGATGTTCTCGATCCTGGTCGCGGGGATCGCCGCGTGGCTCCTCTACGGCGTCATCATCCGTGACGCTCCGCTGATCTTGGCCAACGCCGTGACGCTGGGGCTGGCAGGCACGATCCTGATCTTCAAGATCAGGAATGG
>CAZDTB010000786.1:0-1573 GCA_964508075.1 uncultured Planctomycetales bacterium | reverse complement strand
GAAAGCGGAGTCGGAATCGTCCCGGAGCCGGCGGCGCGCCCGCGACGGTGCTTCTCCCGTGCGAGCCTGAGGCGATCGTTGCTCCGTACGTCGGAACTCGCTATCGTGGAATCACCGGGGCGATTCGGACGCCTTGCGGTTGCTGTGCCGGACACCGCCCCGGCGACCGATGAAGTTGTGCGCACTGGGGAAATGAATCATGTCAGGGACGGGAACGGAGATTTTGAGATGAGAAGCGTCATTTGTTTGCTGTGTGTGATCGGGCTGGCGAATGTGGCCGGAGCTGAACTGTTCGTGGGCCTGGAAGGCTCGAGCCCCGTCACCAAGTCAACCGACCTGAGCGGCTTTCCAAACGTAACCTGGGACAACCACTTCGCGTTCGACGTGTCCGGCGCCGCCGCCGCCCCGGATCGCACCTTGTACCTGTGCAACGGGGCGTTCACCACCCGGCTGTACCGATCAACCGACTTCGGCAGCCCGGTGCTTCTGGCAACCCTTTCCGAGGACATTCACGCCATGGCGTTTGGCCGCGGCAACCTCTACGGGTACTCCAACTACGCCAGCGTAAAGGGCATCTACCAGATCGATACGGCCTCGGGCGCCTGCACGCTCGTGCTCGACGTATATACCGGGACCAGCTTTCGCTTCTTCGCGCTGGGCTACAACCCGGCCGACGATCTGTTCTACGGCTACACCGAATACGGCGATTCCGGGCTGTACTCGATCAACATCGACACCGGGGTGATGACGAAGATCGTGGACACCATTCCGGCCAGCAACGGACAGGGTCGCGGCCTGGCGGTCGGCCACAACACGGTCTACCTGACCGCGACGCGCGGTGACGACGGCATCCCCTACTTCGCCTACGACCTGTCGCAGGGACCGAACGGGACCTGGGTCCCGTTTACCCAGCCGTACCCGGAGCACCATTCCACCGGCGGGGCGGCGTGGATTCCCGTGCCCTGCCCCGGTGACCTCGACGGCGACGGCGACGTGGACCTTGCCGATCTGGCACAACTGCTCGCCAACTACGGAACGACTGAGGGCGCGGTGTACGAAGACGGCGACCTGGACGGCGACGGTGACGTGGACCTGTCTGACCTGTCGGCCTTGTTAGCCGCGTACGGAACGACCTGTGAGTAAAGGAGGGCCCGCCATGATGAACCAGATTCGTGTTCGCATGCTCGCTGTTATGCTCATCAGCAGCCTCGCGGGAGCTGCATCCGCTCAGACCACTTGGTACGTGGACGACGACGCGGTCAATGACCCTGGGCCAAGTACTCCGCTGATCAGTGACCCGCTCGAAGACGGGTCACCGGAACATCCCTTCGATGCGATACAGGAGGGGATCAACGCGGCGGTGGACGGAGATGACGTTCTTATACTTGATGGACGGTACGTCCGATCGGGAAACAAGAACCTCGATTTCGCCGGCCGCTTGATCACCGTCCGCTCGGCGAGTGGCACTCCCGACACGTGCGTCATCAACTGTCAGGGTAGCGGACGCGGCTTCTCTTTCACTAGTGTAGTGTCTCACAAATACGATACCGTGGTGGGGCAGGCCTCCGTGCCT
>CAZDTB010000785.1:0-1578 GCA_964508075.1 uncultured Planctomycetales bacterium | reverse complement strand
ACAGGGGCGCTGGCAAGGCAGCACCCCTGTGGCGTGTCTGGAGAGGCGGCCGAAACCGGTCACGGCACCGCAGATGCCGCTGACGCGCGGTCGATAGAATAGCGCTCCCGGGCAGGGCCAGCAGGACCGCGGGATCCATGGTGCAAAGCAAGCGCGACTACTACCAAGTGCTCGGCGTCGAGCGAAACGCCGCCCCGGACGAAATCAAGCGGGCGTTTCGGCAGGCCGCGCTCAAGTACCATCCCGACCGCAACAAGGAGGCTGGGGCCGAGCAGCGATTCAAGGAGGTCTCGGAGGCCTACGAGGTTCTCTCCGACCCCGAGAAACGCAACCGCTATGACCGCTACGGGCACCGGGGCCTCGACGGCGTCGGGATGCACGACTTCTCCGGGATGGCGGTCGACGACATCTTCAGCGTTTTCGGCGACATCTTCGGAGACATGTTCGGCGGTTTTGGCGTTGGTCACAGACGGGCGCGGGGCGAGCGCGGCATCGACATCCAGGCCGTGATCGAGGTCGACCTGAAAGAAGTCGCCACCGGCGTCGAGAAGTCCCTCCGCTTCCAACGGGCCGATTTCTGCCAACCCTGCGGCGGCAAGGGCGCCGAGCCGGGGACCAGCCCCAAGACCTGCCGGACGTGCGGCGGCTACGGGCAGGTCGAGCGCCAGACCAGCATGGGGTTGTTCGTGACGCGCTCGGTGGTCGATTGTCCCGACTGCCGCGGGCGCGGTGAGATCGTCGAGAAGCCCTGCCGCGAATGCCGGGGGAGCGGTCGAGCCCAGAAGGAGTGCGTGATCAACGTCAAGATACCGGCGGGCGTGCATGAGGGTCAGCGCATTCGTCTCCGCGGCGAAGGCGAGCCGGGGCGCTCGGGGATGGCGCGCGGCGACCTGCATTGCATCCTGCGGATTCGTCCGCACGAGTTCCTCGAGCGTGACGGCGACCACCTGATCTGCCGGATGCCGATCGCGTTTACGCAGGCGGCGCTCGGGGTCCAGATCGAAGTTCCCACGCTGACCGGCACGGCACCGCTCAAGATCCCGCCCGGCACGCAGCACGGGACGATCTTCCGGCTGGCGGGCAAGGGGCTGCCGAACCTGCGTGGCGGGCGGCGCGGAGACGAGATTGTGCAGGCGCTGATCGAGATTCCGAGCAAGCTCAGCCGTGAGCAGAAGGAACTGCTGCGCAGGTTTGCGACCACGGAAGACAAGGACGTGCTGCCGGAATCGAAAGGGTTTTTCGAGCGAGTGAAGGAGTACCTGACGGGTGCTGGCGGGGAGGTGGACGAGCGCGCCTAGTCGCCCAACGGAACGCTTGCTGACACACTACCGGAGCCGGTTGTTCAGCAGGGGAGTCTGATAGCAGAATGTCTCGGAAGAAGAAGAACAAACCACAGAAGGACGCTGCCCAATCCGCCGCCGAGAGAGATCCGGGCGAGACGACGGTAGCGGACGTCGAGACGCCGACCGAGGCGGTCGGAGAGCAGCAACCCGCGCCAGAGCCGTCGTTGGAGCAACAGATCGAAGCGCTGCGCGATGAGAATCTGCGGTTGACGGCGGAGCTGCGGAACGTCGCCCA
>CAZDTB010000784.1:0-1585 GCA_964508075.1 uncultured Planctomycetales bacterium | reverse complement strand
AAGGTGTCTGCATCAGCGGCTGCACAGTCGTTGGCAATTCTGCGCCGGCAGGACAGGGGTTCGCGTGCACGGCGATCGAAGAGCGTGTACCGCGGATCGCCAATTGCATCCTGTGGGACGGCGGCAACGAAATCCTCGAGGAAGGTAGCGCGGCAGTCGACGTGAGCTTCTGTGTGGTAGCCGCCGGCTGGCCGGGCGAGGGCAACATCAACGCCGATCCGCTGTTTGTGGATCCCGACGGCCCGGACGACGATCCGAACACCTGGGAGGACAACGACTACCGGCTGAGCCCCGGCTCACCCTGCATCGACGCCGCTGACAACACGGCGGTCCCACCCGACCTCGCCGATCTTGACGGCGACGGCGACGTGAGCGAGCGAACGCCTCTGGACCTCGCGGGAATGCCGCGCTTCCGGGATGACCCGGACAGCGAGGATACGGGCGTGCCCGATCCGCCGGAGTACCCCGAGATCGTCGACATGGGGGCCTACGAGTTTCACTTGGCTGGCGATCTGGACGGCGATGGGGACATCGATGCCGACGACTTCCATCTATTCGTGGCGGCGTTCGGCCAGTGTGTCGCCGATCCTGGATACCGAGCCGAGGCTGATCTGGACGGGGACGGATGCGTCACGCTCGTCGATTACCAGCTCTGGATGCAGCTCTACCGCGACTTCGTCGGCGACCCGGCCGCCTCCGCCCCTGGGCTCGGCATTCCCGGCGACTTGAATGGGGATGGCTGCATCAACCTGTCCGACCTGGCGATGCTGCTCGCCAACTACGGTACCACGAGCGGGGCGACCTTCGCAGACGGTGATTCCAACGGCGATGGCGACGTGGACCTGTCTGACTTGTCCGCGTTGCTTGCCGTCTATGGACCGACCTGCCCGTAGAGCGGTCCCGGAACGGAACCGCCATCCAGCCTATATGACCGTGTGGGATTTGGCCGCGCCGTGGGGGGAGGGCGAGGCTCCTGCC
Source organism: uncultured Planctomycetales bacterium (assembly GCA_964508075.1). Lineage (GTDB taxonomy): Bacteria > Planctomycetota > Phycisphaerae > UBA1845 > Fen-1342 > JALSRY01. The sequence continues at coordinate 607 of CAZDTB010000784.1, read as the reverse complement.
GAGCCAGGCTCAGCGGGAGCTTCGCCCTCCCACTCTCAAACGCGCCGCCTGATTGCGCACGGTTATATAGTGGGGCAGGCTACTTCTCGGTCAGCTCGATCGCCCCGGTCCAGTCGTCGGCCGGCGGATCCGCTTGCAGGGCCGCAGTGGCCTGGATGTAGTTCTCGGTGGCGAGATCGTCGGGGCGGCAGTGGCGACAGGCCTGAAGCGCGTCGAGCGTGGCCTGCCAGCGGCGCTGTTGAAACAGTGCAACGGCCTGGCCGAAGTCCCGCGCGAAGTCGAGGGACTCTTCCGCGACCTGGCCGGCGCGGCCCAGGAGCTCATGGATGGGCACCGCCACGTTCCTGCCCTTGACGTGCACACCGCCGAGTGGGCGAAACTCAAATTCGGTACCGACCTGCCGGTTAGTGACGTCGTTCACCAGAATCTGTGTACCGTAGAACTTGTTTGCGGATTCCAGTCGGGCGGCCACGTTCACACAATCGCCAATACACGTATAGTCGTACTTCTGTTCGCTGCCGCAGGGCCCCACGATCGCCTTTCCGGTGGCGATGCCGATCCGGAGCACGATTTCCTCGAAGATCGCATCTCCCCCGGCCCGGCGCTG
>CAZDTB010000783.1:0-1587 GCA_964508075.1 uncultured Planctomycetales bacterium | reverse complement strand
GGAGACGCGCGATGCGGCGCAAGACCGCGTTGACGAGCACACCAGTATTCTGATTGCATCGTGCAACAGCGATGTGCTACGATGGAGCCAGATTGGAGGAGTCTGCTTGTGCCTGCAGAGCGGTGGGGATCTGCGGTGGGCGGCATCAATTCGTAGACCACGCATCAGACAGAGGTATAGCGCGATGCATGCACAGAGCAAGAGCGTACGCGTGCGTGGGCGGGCCGGGTTGGCAGCGGCGCTCGTCGCGACACTGGCGACAACCGCAGCGGCCGACGCCCATCTTCGATCGAACGATCGTCGCGGCGGCAACTACCTGATCATCACGGCCGCCGAATACGCTACGAGCATCCCGCTGGCCGGGTTCGCCAACTTCAGGAGGAACCAGGGATTCAACGTGGCGGTGCACACCGTCCTGCCCGGCACGAGCAACACCCTGATCAAGAGTCACATCGAGAGCCTCTGGGGTACAGACCAGGCGCCGGATTACATTCTGATCGTCGGCGACACCGACGGCTTCACGGCCACCTCGAACACGATCCCACACTGGATTGGACTAGGCAGCCGGGAGGCGACCACCGACCTGCCATACGCCTGCATGGATCCGGGTGATGACTGGCATCCCGACATCTGCATCGGGCGTTTCTCGGTCCGCGACGAGGACATGCTCCGGGCCGTCGTCAACAAGACCCTTACCGTCGAAAGCGGTGTCTTCCCCGACCCCGAGTACGTCCATCGGGCGGCGTTCCTGGCCACCGGTGACATGTCGAGCGGGGCCGAGGAGACCCACGATTGGGTGATCGAGAACTTCATGGACCCAGCCGGTTTCGAGAGCATCCGGATCTACGCCCGGCTCGGCGGCGATACCCAGGACATCGCCGACGCTGTCAACAATGGCGTCATGTTCGTGACTTACGGCGGTCACAGCGGCTCCGGCGGCTGGTCGCAGCCGGGGTTCGGCCAGGGAAATGTGCAGGCCTTAACCAACGCCGACTTGTACCCGCTGGTGTTCGGCTGGTCCTGCAACACCGCGCATTACAGCTACGACGAATGTTTCGGCGAAACGTGGCAGCGGGTTCCCAATCGCGGCGCGGCAGCATTCCTGTCGGCGTCGGATTACATCTACTGGGGGGGCTGGGAGGCCTGGGAGCCCTCCCGTCAGCTTGAGCGCTACTTCTTCGAGTCCTTTTTCGCGGACGATATCTGGGAAGTCGGCCCCGCGTGGCAAGCCGCCCTGTACGACTTCCTGGCCGACTACGGCTCCGATCCCGGGCACGAGGACATCACGCGCAGGTTCTTCGAGACGATGACGCTGCTTGGTGACCCGGCACTGCTGCTGCCGCCGGGGATCGGCTTCAGCCTCAACCCGGACCCGGCTTCACTAAGTCTCTGCTCCCCCCCCGGCGAACGAGGCAGTCTACGCCGTCGAAGTCGAGCAGCGGGGCGATTTCAACGAGACGGTTACGCTCAGCGCCAGTGGTGGCCCGCCCGGGTCATCGATCGAGTTCAGCGTCAACGGTCTCCCGCCACCGTACGCGAGCGTCATGACCGTCAGCGACATCGTCGGCGGCTCGCCAGGCTCGTACG
>CAZDTB010000782.1:0-1588 GCA_964508075.1 uncultured Planctomycetales bacterium | reverse complement strand
CGTTCGAAAAGACAATCGCTGCCCTGGGGCGCGAGGCGCTGTACGACGCCACGGGCATCCAGTTCATGGTTTTCAACACGCTCTTTCAGTTGGTCGCCGCGCGCGACGCCGACCCGGAGTTGGTCACGCAGGCAGACAAGCTCGTGTTCATGCCGGACCTGCTGCACTACTTCTTCACCGGGCGGGCGGTAGTCGAATCGTCGATCGCCTCGACGAGTCAGATGACCGATCCGCGCACCGGGCGTTGGGCGACGGGGCTGCTGGAGGAGTTGGGGTTGCCGACGCGGATGCTGGGCCCGATCGTGCCGTCCGGGACGCCGCTGGGACCGCTGCTGCCCGACGTCGCTGCCGAAATCGGCGCCGGCGAGGAGGTGCGGGTGATCGCGCCGGCGGCACACGACACGGCGTCGGCGGTGGCGGCGGTGCCGGCCGGTTCCGCGCCCAATTGGTGTTACCTGTCGAGCGGGACGTGGTCGTTGATCGGTGTGGAGCTTGACCGGCCCTGCATCAATGATGCGGCGCGGGAAATACCATTCACCAACGAAGGCGGCGTGGGCGGCACGATCCGGTTCCTGAAGAATATCAACGGTTTGTGGCTGGTGCAGGAGTGTCGACGACACTTTGAAAAGCAGGGCATCCACTGCGGCTACGACGAGTTGGCCGAGCGAGCGGCAGCGGCGGAGCCCTTCCGCACGTTGGTGGACAGCAATCACGAGCCGTTCGCCTCGGCCGGAGAGATGCCGAAGAAGATCGCCGATTTCGCGCGGTCGACCAGGCAAGCGGTCCCGGACGACGTCGGGCAATTCGTCCGCTGCTGTCTGGAGAGCCTGGCGTTGACGTATCGACATACGCTGGGACAACTGGAGCGCGTACTGGACCGACGATTCGACGTGCTGCATATCGTGGGCGGCGGGGGGCGGAACAGGTTGCTGAACCAGATGACCGCCGATGCGATCGGCCGCCGGGTCGTCGTCGGACCCTACGAGGCCACCGCGACGGGCAACGTGCTGGTGCAGGCGCTGGGGGCGGGAGACGTCAGTGACCGCGCGCACATCCGCCGCATCGTCGCCAATACGTTCGAGCCCGAGGCGTACGAGCCGCAGCACACCACGGCCTGGGATCAGGCCTACGAGCGGTTCATGAATCTGTGGGGCCGCTGAGCCGGGTGGCACGCCTGTGTCAGCCGTGGGTTGCCCGTGCAGCAGCCGATCAACGTGCGTGTTCGTCTACTCGATCAGTGGTTTGATCTCGGCGTCGTTCATGTTGTCGCGGGTGACCACCACGACGCCGGTGTCGATGATTGTTTCCACGGCCTCGCCATCGAGGTGTTCAACAAGCGTCTTAACCGCCGTGTAACCCATCTTGCGCGGGTTCTGGACCACGAGGGCGTCGATCTCGCCCGCGGTCAGGGCCTTGACCAGGGGCGGCGAGGCGTCAAAGCCGACAAACCTGACCTTTCCCGCCAGGCCCTCCTGCTGGAGCGCCAGCAACATTCCCATGGTGGAGGACTCGTTGGGGCAGAAGATGCCGTCGGCCTGCCGGATCTGATCGAGCAGGTTGAGGGCGTTGGCCTTGGCTTCTCCGGCGG
>CAZDTB010000781.1:0-1595 GCA_964508075.1 uncultured Planctomycetales bacterium | reverse complement strand
CTAGCAGCCTGTTGAAAAAGAGGTGGCTGGCACGGGGCATGCTGGTTGACCGGGGGAGTCGAGTAGGTCAGGGAGGACGCGGTCATGGCTTTGGGTAAACGGAAGCGGGAGCAACAGGAACTGCTGGTGGCGACGACGAGCCTGCCGCAGTCGCCGGGGCATCCGTTCTACGAGAAGCTCAACGGGCTACTGAGCGAGGCGGAGTTCGACGAGTATGTCGAGGAGCTTTGCCGGCCGTACTATGCGGACGGTGTGGGTCGCCCGGGGATCCCGCCGGGCGTGTATTTCCGGATGCTGTTCATCGGCTACTTTGAGGGTCTGGACTCACAGCGGGCGATCGCCTGGCGGTGCCATGACAGTCGCTCCTTACAGAGCTTCCTGGGATATGCGCTCACGGCCCCCACGCCGGATCATTCCTCGTTGACGGTGATTCGCCAGCGTCTTCCGCTGGCAGTCCACGAGCGGGTCTTCGCCCGGGTTCTCCAGATTGCCCAGGAGAAGAACCTGCTGAAGGGCCAGACGGTGGCGGTGGATTCGACCTTCATCGAGGCGGAGGCGGCCATGAAGTCGATCGTCCGGCGGGCTAACGGAGACGACTGGAAGGAATACCTCCGGAAGCTGGCCGTCGAATCGGGTCTGGAGAATCCGACGGACGAGGATCTCCGCAAGTTCGATCGGAAGCGTAAAGGCAAGAAGGTCAGTAACGACGAGTGGTTCAATCCGCACGATCCCGACGCGAAGATCGCGAGAATGAAGGACGGTCGGACGCACCTGGCCTACAAGACGGAGCATGCGGTGGACTTGGACAGCGACCTGGCCCTGGCTGCCCCGGTTTATCTCGCGGATGAAGGCGACACGGCCACGCTCCCGCAGACCGTGACGATGGCCCAGACGAATCTGATGCTGGCGGGCAGTGAGGCGGAGATCCAGGACGCTGCGGCCGACAAGGGGTATCACAGCACGGAGACCCTCACCTGGGGTCAGTCCTTCGGCATCCGCACCTACATCCCGGAACGTGAGAGTCAGTGGGCTCGGCGTTGGACGGACAAGTCGGAGGAGGAGAAGCGGGCCGTCTATAACAATCGGCGTCGGGTTCGAGGGAAGCGTGGCAAGCGGCTCGGCCGCCTTCGCAGTGAGTACACCGAGCGAAGCTTCGCCCATACCTGTGAGACCGGCGGGGCGAGACGCAGTCGGCTTCGCGGGCTGATCGACGTGGCCAAGCGCTACCTGATGTATGTCGCAGGCAGAAACCTGGGCGTGATAATGCGGGCCCTGTTCGGGATGGGGACGCCGAAGAGCCTGCAAACGGAGGGGGAGGCCTCTCCCTGCGCAGTTCTTGGCTGGTTGCAGTTGCTCGGCCAGCGCCTGCGGCGTCTATGGACTGACTCCGCCGTGTATCTGACCGGCAGCTCCGATTCGTTCGCCCCCGGGCGAGTCAATTGGGCTGCTTGAAACGGAGCCTTCTTCAACGGGCTGCTAGGCGTGCTTTGCGCCGAGGCCGACGGTCGCGCGAGAGATCGGCTTTCGATTTTCCGAACCGTAGCTTGGAGATAACCCGCCATGTTCCATACTGAACACCCCATCGTGATCCGGTT
>CAZDTB010000780.1:0-1603 GCA_964508075.1 uncultured Planctomycetales bacterium | reverse complement strand
GCGCGTCGGCCGCGAGGTGGTCAGCCCCAAGGGCGACATCGTGAAGGAGGAGATCGAGAATGTGGCGGAGAGGTAGTCCGAACAGAACCCACGCATTCGGCCGTCATCGCCCGCATTCGGGTGCGGACATTCGCTAGCGTGCTGGGCATGTCCGCCATCTGCCGGAGGCCGATATTCCGCCATTTATTCGATCACTTCGTCGGCGCGAATTAGCATTGTTGGCGGGAACACAAGCCCGAGCGAGCGCGCCGTGCGACGGTTGACAACCAGCTTGATATCTGTCGGATCCTGAAACGGCAGCTCGGCGATCTTAGCGCCCTTCAAAATCCGGTCGACGTAACTGGCAGCGCCTGAATTATTTTCGATCGATGTTGGCCCATAGGAAATGAGCGCACCGTTGCGCGCTTCGATCGGATAACTGTGCATGCAGGGTAGATTATAAAAAAGACAGTGGTCGCGAATGCTGCTGCCCAAGCGCAGGGTCAGCGGAGAATTTGCTACCAGAATTGCCGCGATCTGCTCCTGCTGGGCACGCGCAAAGACAGCATCGATATCTGCGCCGGACTTCAGCGGAAGCAGCGCCAACTTGATGCCGAACACATCCGCCGCCTGCCGGATATGTGACATGAATAATGGTGCCAGCGGGTTCTCTGGCGCCCAAAGATAGGCAGCCTTTTTCAGCGACGGAACGATTTCGTGCAATAATTCGAGCCGTTTGGCCACAAGCGACAATCTGGAGGCGGTGAAACCGGTGACGTTGTGCGTCGGGTGTGACATGCTGCCGGTCAAACCGAGCGCGATTGGATCGCCAACCACCGTCAGCACGATCGGAATGTCGTGCGTTGCATGGAACAACGCGATCGCAGCCGGTGATGCGGATCCGACGATTACGTCCGGCTTCGTGGCCACAAGTTCGCGTGCAAGGAGCGGCAAGCGACTTGCATCGCCTTCCGCAGATCGAACTACATAAGTAATGTTCCGTCCGTCGACATAGCCGATCCGCGCCAACTCGCGGGCAATAGGAAGATCGGTTGGCGACAACTCGCGGGCGGTGAGCAGTACGCCAGCACGCGGCAAGCGCGGCTGGGTGTATGCGGCGAGCGGCCACACCGCTGCCACGCCGCCCAAGAGCGTAATGAACTCGCGCCGTCGCATGTGCGCCCCGGTCAGGACCACCTGCTGCAAGGCTAGATCATAGCAGATGGCGACGGGCCGGTGTATGGGAAATGGCGCACAACGGGCCTCAGACGCCGATTTTCGCGTGGCACGACAGCCGGCATTGCGGTGAGGAGATCAACCCATCGCCTTCTTCAAGTTCTCGTCCACCTTGTCGAGGAAGCCGGTAGTGGTGAGCCACTTCTGATCGGCGCCGATCAACAGCGCCAGGTCCTTGGTCATATAGCCTGATTCCACCGTGTCGGGCTGCACGTCTCCGTCATCGTTCTTGCAGGCCCAGACGTTACCGCCCGAACTGAGGTCTCGCTCGATGAGTTCGTCATCGAGCGAGTCATCGAGCGAGTCATGGCCTCGGAGACGTCCGCCGCCGGACCCCGCGTCAGAGCGCGGCGATCGCGGCGTTCAGCGTCGCGCTCGGCCGCATCGC
>CAZDTB010000779.1:0-1605 GCA_964508075.1 uncultured Planctomycetales bacterium | reverse complement strand
CGCTCACGTCCCATGTCGCGAGCAGCCCGCTGTCCGATTCCGTTCCCCAGTCGATCGTGTTCCAAGCGTTCGACGGCCCACCGGTCCATTGGACGTCCCAGCGCGCCATGTTGTCGTCAAACGCCGTGCCGTAGATTTCGATCTCGCCGTTGAGCCAGACGCAATTGATGGGCTCCTCGATCACGGCGATTGGGGCGGTGTTGTCGACGGTCACGCTGACGGTGTGCGAATCTTCGCCGCCGATCGAGCCTGCGCTCAGGCGGATCTCGTACTGGCCGTCGGGCACGCCGGTCGTATCCCAGTGGAATAGCGGCAGGTTGTACACGGAGCCGACTCCGTCCGCGAGGTACGTCCAACTGCCGGCCGCGGGCCGGTATTCCAGCAGCCATTCGATGGCGCACACGCCGTGCGCCACCAGGGCGTCGATGCAGACCGCCGAACCGCCGATGACGGTGCCGTCGGTCGGGTAGTTGATCGTCGCTTGCGGACCCTGGTCCGCGTACATGAGGCGCACATCGCCCGCAGCGTGCCCGCACGCGTCGGCGACGATCAGCCGCAGCATGCGATAACCGGGCGCGGCGGGGCTCCAATTGGTGAACAGACCATTGACGATCGGCGTGGAACCCGAGGCCACGACGACCCACGGGGCGGCGCCCATGCCACGCTCCTGGAGCACCCAACTCTCCAGGTTGTCCTCGGGATCGGTCGCGGTTCCGAAAATCGGCGTCGCTCCGGCAAACGGAACGCAGTGGAAATCGCCCAGATCCAGCGTAGCGGTCGGCGCCAGTACGTCCTCATCGCACGGATCGATGAGACAGAGATACGGATCGCACTCGACGCCCGATCCCTGCCAGCTTCCACCAGCCTCGAGGCACTCGGTCTCGTTCGTCTCGATACACGACTCATCCGGCAGGCAGCACGCGCCATCGAGGAATCCGGCGTCGAAGTACACGTCGTAGTACGTTCCGCGATAGTCGGTCCACGCGACGCAGGCTTCCTGGCCCAGCGGCTTGGTCGGATTGACGCAGATCGCGGGCCGGCTGTAGACCGAGCTCGCCCAATTGGCCTCGTTGACCAGGGTCGTCGGAGCCCAGGGCAGCGGCGAGGTTGCATCGGTGTAGGTGTACTCGATGTCATAGGCGCGCCAGAAGGCGGCGTGATAGCGACCGCCGCTGTCGCTGACGGTCAAGGCCACGCTCTTCTCGTTGTCGAAGGTCCGAGGCAGCGCACTGCTCGGAGCATAAGAGTCGCCGCCGTTCGTCGAATAAGCGCAGAAAATGTCGGTCTGGGATGCGAATGACTGCGTATAGGCGACCATCACCGTCGAGACACCAACGGCAGCCGCAACGGACGGATGCCAGGCGCCATCATCCGACGTGGTCAACTGCGCGGGGATGTTCCACGTACCACCGAAATTGGTGCTGCGCGTCACCCACACCTGGGTCGCCCAGGAGCTGCCCGACCAGCCTAGCTTCTCGAACGCGACGAACAGCCCGGCGGTTCCGTACTCGATGTCGGGACGCGTCACGAACGATGAGCTTTCCGCGCCGCCGGTGATGTTCTGCGGCGCCGAGTACGTCAGGCCGTAGTCCAGGCTGCGCGTGA
>CAZDTB010000778.1:0-1610 GCA_964508075.1 uncultured Planctomycetales bacterium | reverse complement strand
CCTCTCGGCCTTCTCTGGCGGCGTCGTCGCCTGGCACCGCCAGCGGAACCTCGCCCTCATCTCCGATCCACTCGGAAGGCGTACGCCCGTAGATGATCGGCCCGCAGACGATCCACACGGCACCGAACTTGTCCGCCCACTTGCCGGTCTTGAACTCCAGCCCTTTCCAGACGCCGTTGTTCATGAGCTGCTTCTGCGGGCAAGCGTTGAGCACCGTGTACGTGTTCCAGGCGGCGTCAGCACCGAGCCGAAACGCGTGGGAGTTCATGCACATGTGTCCCCGGCTGTAGCCCGAGGTTATATACGAAGCGTCGTTCGGCGCGGTCCCATCAGCGTGCAGGTCGGAGTCAGTGATCCACGAGAGGGAGAACTCTGGCGTCGTCCCGATGTCGGGAGGCTCGGCACGAAGCTCGTAAGCGACCCACTCGGGAATGCCCCAGCTGTCTCCGCGGGAGTCGGCGTTATTGTCGTCCGTCCCGTCGAAGCTGGTCGTGTAGGCGCGAAACTCTCACACGATGTCCCGGGGCTGCGTTTTGAAGCGGTCGTGGTTGTAGGTCGGGTCGAGGATGATCGGCTTGAGGTCTGCGGCCAGGCCGCTTGCCGGGTAAAGTACGATCAGGGCGATGATGGGACTGAGTGTCGGGTGCATGGCATGTCCTCCGCTCAAAGACGCGGTGTCTCGAAGTGCCTGCGGGTACCGTGGTCATGGTAGGAGGTGCCCCCGGATCACACAATGGAATTCGGGTATCGCCTAACGCCGCCGACCGCTCGCCTCCGGGAATGCCCGGCCTGGTTGTCTACCGGTTACATACGCCTTCGCCGATCGCGATGCAACGGTGAATGGCGGTTTCAGCGAAGATCGTTATGCATGTAGAAGTTGGCGATCATAACGGCCCCTGGCGCGCGTGACAATCAGGCTGCGCTTGCCGGTCACCGTGAGAGGATCCGCCTACTGCCCGGACGCCACTTGAAATGCCGCGAAGTCCCCGAGGTCCACATCCCCGTCCTCGTCGAAGTCAAACGCAGCCAAGTACACAGCGAGGCACTCCGGCGAGGGCACATTTGGCGTCATATCCGGACCGGCCATGCAACCCGCGAATGGGTCGAAATCGTCGAGATCCACGTCGCCATCGGCGTCGAAATCCCCGCCGCCGATCGCGTCACACTCGTCTGGCACGGCGTTCTCGTTGCAGTCGAGGCTGCTGCCGTCCGCGATGTCGCACTCGTCGGGAACGCTGTTGAAGTTGCAGTCGCGCCCCCAATTGCCGTGTGTGTCGAATCGCAACACCTCTCCGTGGTTCATGCTGCCATTATTGTAAGGAGCGAAGTACATGTATCGGCCGTCGAAGACGGCACCGCGGTACCCGTCGGGGTCAGTGCCCACACCGTGGTCCCCGGCGTCGAACGTGGCCCAGGACGACGCGTTCGCAAAGTCCCTGAATGTGTCGAGACGCAGCACCTCGCCATGGAACTCGCCGCCGTCATAGTCTGGCACGGAGTAGACGTACCGGGCGTCGAGGACGGCGCCAACGTAGCCGTCGGGGTCGTTGCCCACGCCGTGGTCCCCAGGGTCGAATGTGGTCCAGGACTCCACCTCGTCAAAGGTCCCC
>CAZDTB010000777.1:0-1611 GCA_964508075.1 uncultured Planctomycetales bacterium | reverse complement strand
CCGCTGTGGCCTCGGTGGCCGCGACATGGATTGTCGCGGTCCCGAGGCCCGCCATATAGGATAAGATAGGTGGTGCGGCATGGTGAGGCGACGACAGGAACGACGCGGGGATAAATGCGGGGGCAAGCGGCTCGGGGCGCGCGTGTATACGGATGACCGTGCGATCTGTGGCGCGATCAGTCTTCTTATCGAGCGGCTTCCAGAGGATGTCCGTGACTTCGTTGAGACGAAGTGCACGTTCCTCTACATCGTCAACCCGAGCTACGATCGATGGTTCTCGTCTTATGCCCGTCTTCCCGGCGGTGATCCGGCGGACCGGCCGGCCTACCTGATACACTTCATCGGCGAGAATCCGGTCGTCAACGGCAAAGTCGAGCCGATCTTTCTCCATGACGTCGCGCTGAACATCGCCTACGCGTGGCTGCGTTTGGACCCCAACCAGTTCATGCCGACGCCCGGGGATGAAACAGAGGCGGACGGGCTGTACGCGAGCTGGGGCTTTTGCGAGCGGTTTGGAGGGGGCGAGTATGAGGATTGAACCGACACGAGCAAAGGCTGGGGTGTTCGCGGGGGGCTTCATTGAACTCGTGTCGCTTGCGGGGGCTTTCCCCGTTGGCTCCACCGGCATCCGGTGGCGAACTGCCGTAAAATGGGCGCGCGGGCTTCCCGACGATCAGCGGGAAGTGCACGGCGGCGAGATCTTCGTCAGCCGCGAGGCGACGCTGCCGCACTTCCAAACCGTCAGCGATTTCCTTGAACGCGGCTTCCGCGTGGACGTGTTGTGGCCCATGGAACGACTGCCGCCTGGGCTCGGGGGTTGGCGAAATTCGGATCAAGAGCGCTATCTCAACACGGTTGTTCTGGTCGCTGAATACTGGCGAACACGGCACGAGGTCAGGCACTTGTCGATGAGGGCTTTTCTAACGGAATTCAGTCGCCGCTGGAGAGCCTGGGCGCGGGAGCGCGGGCTGGGGTGCACAAGGCATGCTCTGGAAAGGCATTGTCGGGCGATCGACTATCGACAGCCGGTGACCTTCACGGGCAACCCGGAGCGCCGCGGGGCGCCGGGGCGTTCAAAGCGACGCACGTCTGAGGCGGCCTGGCTGCTCTTCAGCGTGTACGCCGGTAATCCTGATGTTGCATCGCTCGCGGAGGCGTGGCGGCTGACGGCCGCGAACGCGGGGCGCTTTGGTTGGCGCTGGTGTTCGCTGAGGACGGCACAGTCGCGCGCGCGGGAAGAGCTCGCTCGCGAGCGGATCTGCGTCAAGCCCAGCCGTCGTCGACGGCGTCGAAGGGGGCGCAAGCGATGACAGCATCGACGGCGATTTCCAGACAAGCCAGGCCGGCGGTGCCGCTGCTGGTCGGGGAGTCGCCGTCTGCTGATCCGGCCGCAGCCTGGTCGCGGTATGGGCGCTACGAAGCGTCGCGGCTGGCGGTGGTGTTCGGTGGTCGCGGCAAGGCGGCGCGGACGCGCAAACTGGGATGGATTGCACAGCTCCCGACAGAGCGGAAGCGTAAAGTGGACGGGCGTTGGGTGCTTCGCGGTGATTGTCTTCTGCCGGGCGGTGCCGAAACCGTAATGCAGTTCTGTCAGCGGCTGGGGAGCATGGT
>CAZDTB010000776.1:0-1619 GCA_964508075.1 uncultured Planctomycetales bacterium | reverse complement strand
CCACCGAGCCGCGGCCGTGTGATCGCCGTCCCGCAGGTTGGTGGGCTCCATCATCGTTACACCCGGGCAGCCTGACGGAATCTGCACGTCGGCGCCGAAGGCCACGAGCCCCATTTCGAAGGTGAAGGTGTTCTGGCCGGCGTGTGCGCCAGCCGCGCCGACAAGCCTTGTGCGAGCCTCTTGTGAGAAAAGCGCCCGGATCTGGTACGTCATTTCGCCGGCCCTACTCGCTGCCGCCGCCAGAATTCATCCGGACGACGTTTTCGGTAACGACAACGGGTTACACGAACCCACTCCGACCATATCCGTTCCCGTGCAGCAACCGTCTGAGAACAAATCGGGAGGAGATCGACGTATCGAACCTGCTCCACGGGACAGCGCCCGCTTTCTGGAAGTCCTCCGGAGAAACAAACAAGCAGCACCGGTGATTGCCGGAACGGCGTCCCCCGCTTGCTGCGGGACCTTGAGCTGCCCCTTATAATGCCCTCTGTCAGGGCGCCTAGCGTGGGGGTACTTTGCCTCCTGTGAGCGTGGGTCGGCCATGGATTGCGGCGTCTCCGAAGACCAACTGTGGAGCTGGGTGGACCGGGATGCTCCCGAGCTCGACGCCCACCTCGTTGCGTGCGAGACGTGTCGGGCGCGGGCGGCGGCGATTCGTGCGCGAATCAGCGCGCTGTCCGGCAACGGGGAGGTGCCCAGCTTGCCGCTGCCAGCCACGATCGGCCAGTATGCCGTCAAGCGCCTGATCGGCGAGGGTGGGCAGGGGCTGGTTTACGAGGCTGAACAGCAGACGCCGCGCCGGCCAGTGGCCGTCAAAGTGCTCAGGGGCGGCCGGTGCGTCAGCGAGCAGGAGGTCCGGCATTTCCACCGCGAGATCCAGACGCTGGCCGCCCTGCACCATCCGGCCATCGCGACGATCTACGATGCCGGATGCACCGCCGAGGGGCAGAATTTCTTTGCCATGGAGTTGCTGCGGGGCAAGCCGCTGGACCAGTACGTGCGCGAGCACGGCCTTCCGCTGCCGGAGCGGCTCGAGCTGTTCCGCAAAGTCTGCGATGCGGCTCACTACGCCCATCAGCACGGCGTGATCCATCGCGACATCAAGCCCAACAACATTCTGATCGACGCGGACGGCAATCCCAAGATCCTCGACTTCGGGCTGGCCCGCCTCACGGGTGCCGATGTGACGGTCTCCCTGGCGGGCACACAGGCCGGTCAGATTCTGGGCACGCTCCGCTACATGAGCCCAGAGCAGACGCGCGGCGAATCAAAGAACACCGGCCCGCCGAGCGACGTGTACTCGCTGGGCGTCATCCTGTACGAGCTGATCACGGGGCAGTCGCCGTACGACGTTGACCAGCCCGTCGGCGACGCGCTGCGGACGATCTGCGACGCGACGCCGCGCCGCCCGAGCACGATCAGCCGCGCCCTGCGTGGCGACGTGGAGACGATCGTGCTCAAGGCGCTGGAGAAGGAGCCGGCCCGCCGCTACGCCTCGGCCGGCGACCTGTCCGAAGACCTCCGCCGGTACCTCGCCGACGAGCCCATTCTGGCCAAGCCGCCGAGCCTCATCTACCTCCTGCGCCGGGCGGCGCTGCCCCAGGTCAACATGTTCTCGA
>CAZDTB010000775.1:0-1623 GCA_964508075.1 uncultured Planctomycetales bacterium | reverse complement strand
GGCACGCCGCGTCGACGGTGCCAAATAGTTCGCCCGAAGTAGATGTCGCCGATGACGCCGCTGTCGACAACGCGTTTGATCATGTGGCTCTGTGGACGAAAGCGGAAGCTGAAGTCGATCATCAACTTTCGCCGGGCGCGTCGGCCGGCCAATGGAGAACGACTGTTCCACCGCATGCCCCAGCTCGTGTGTGGCAGTCCCGTACGCGGCAAAGTTGAACCGGCCGCGCTGTAGGCTGGTGGTCAGCCAGGGGCCATACTCGGGCAGGCCGGGCGGTGTGGAATGCCCGGCATCGCGGCTGCGCTCGACGCGAATCCGCGACGCCAGCCAGTCGGCATCCGCATCGCCGAAGCCAACCTCGCGCAGAATCGTCGGCAACTGCTGCTCGAAGTCATCGAGGCCTTTGAATCGCCTTGCGACGGCGGCGTCCAGCTCCTCGGCCGGGGCCTGCTCGAACGGCGTGCTTAGATAGACGTCGTGCGGTTCGAGCGGCCGGCCGACCCGGTCGCGCAGGAACGCATACAGCCGCGCCCGGACCGGCGATGCCAGCAGATCCACCAGGATTTGCTCCGCGCGCTCCGGCGGAATCTCGCGGTCGAGCTTCCAGGAGCGGGCCAAGGCTGTCGGATGCTCGGGGTAATACCGGTCCAGGAGTTGTTCGGCGTGGAACAGCTCCCGCCAGTGCTCGTAGCGGACCAAGCCGAGCGTTTCCGTGACCGGCTTGCCGCCGATCGTGTTCGCCCGCGGGTCCCACGGCTGGTCCAGGTCGCGCTCCAGCAACACCTTCGGCAGCGTCCCGTCGATGCAACGCCGCATGCACCACATCAAGGCGCGCTGCCGCGCAAGTGCATCCGGCGTGCCGTACGCCTGGATGGCCTCGTCGCGCACCTTCCAGTGTGGCAGCAGGGTCGTGCCGGTTTCGTACAGACGGTTGCCGGCGGCATCCACCAGCGCCCCAACCTTGGGATGTAGGCTGTAAATCCAGTTCTTGGCGGCGATGTGTGTACGCCGGACGGCGGTCTGCACGTCGGCGGGAATGCGCGGCGGCAACCCACGCGTCAGACGCGCTGCCACCCACTGGTCGGTCGACCAGCCGCGACCCTCGCGCTGCATGGTCTCCAGCGTCGGCGGCTCGAAGTTCAGCAGCACGAGGAACGCGATCCGTTGGGAATAGAGTTGTTGAGCCAGATCCGGTGCGGGATCGAACTTCGCGAGCAGCTCGTCGATCCCCGGAAGCTGATCGCCGGCGAACTCGGTCCACTGGCCCACCGTGCGTGAGATCTCGTACAGGTGCCCATGCGTCGCGGTCAGGACCGTCTCCAGCCGCGCCAGCAGTCGTTTATGCCCGGCGGGATCCGCCACGTAGAATTCCTGGCAGAAGCGCGCGAACTCCTCGCCCGTACCGTCGGACGCCGTCCAGCGCCGGGCAACACGCTCGACACCAGCGCGGATCCGATCGGATTCCTTTTCTCCGTATCGCTCGACCAGCGTGGCCACAGTCGTCGCGACTGGCAGATCGACCGCCGAGCCGTTCGCAGCCGGTGAACGCTCCGGCACGGTAGCACGGTCATCAGCGCGAGCGCCCCATGCAGACAGAAAGCTCACGATCAAGCTCAGATAGAT
>CAZDTB010000774.1:0-1634 GCA_964508075.1 uncultured Planctomycetales bacterium | reverse complement strand
CGCCGCCGGCCCCGGCGGCGCATGGCGGGAACTACGACCTGCCCGTTCCTACCCTATTGTAGGCCCTGGGCTACGCCCTCGGCATCAGGTAAACACCTGATTCTGGTCCGAGAATCATCCGGTTCCGGGCGCGATACCGAAGGTCCGGCCCACCGGGCGGGTGGCCCACCCCAACGGGGTGGGGGCGCGATTCGTTGACGAAGGTGGCCCACGCCGCTATTCGAGCACGACCGATTTGCGCGGCTCCGCGAGCACGCCGGCGAGTCTGACATCGGTGACCATGGACGTCGCGGCGATGCGAGGCGCGCCTCTGAGCAGCGTGTGTCAGGGCTGATGCTCCGCGAAGTGGCTTTCGCCACCCGCAGACCGGCCCCTGTGTTCACTCCTTTGTGCGCTGAGCAAGTCCGCGTATAATCACGCGCTGGTCCGTCAGGAGTGCTTGCATGCCTGAAGTTGATATGCCGCCGATCTCGCAGTTGCGCGGCCGACCGCTGGGGCGCATCCTGATCAAGATGGGCAAGGTCACGCGCGCCCAGGTTTCCGAAGCGCTCGATCTCCAGAAGAAAAAACGCGGCCCGCTCGGCCAGCTCCTGATCGAGCTCGGCTTCGTCGAGGAAGCCGACGTACACCTGGCCCTGGCCGCCCAGGTCGGGATGGAGTCGATCACGCTCGCCAACATCGACATCGAGCAAAACGTGATCGAAATGCTGCCCTCGCAGATGGCCCATTCCTACCGGATCGTCCCGACCGAGTATGACCGGGAATCGAACACGCTCGGCGTCGCGCTCAGCAGCCCGGACAACTTCCATGCGACCGACGACCTCAAGACGCTGATGGGCTTCAACGTCGTTGCTCGGATCACGACCCAGGAGGACATGTCCGATGCGCTTAACCGCTTCTACCCGGAAGAGGAAGCCGAGACCATCAACGAGCTGATCAGCGAAATCGGCGAGGATGCCGACCTGGCCAAGTACAGGGGCCGCGGCGAGTCGATCGACCTCGACGACCTCAAGGAGATGGCCCAGAGCAGCCCCGTCAAGAAGCTGGTCAACCTCGTGCTGCTCCAGGCGATCCGCGACCAGGCCTCTGACATTCACTTCGAGCCGTTCGAAGACGAGTTCAAGATGCGCTACCGCATCGACGGCATCCTGTTCGAGATGGTCCCCCCGCCCAAATACGTCGCCTTGGCTATCGCCTCACGCATCAAGGTCATGGCGAATCTCGACATCGCCGAGCGGCGGGTCCCGCAGGACGGCCGGATCGAGCTGCTGGTTCAGGGCCGACCGGTAGACCTGCGGGTCAGCGTACTGCCGACGATGTTCGGCGAAAGCGTCGTGCTCCGCGTGCTGGACCGCTCGCTGGTCAACCTCGACCTCGAGGCGCTCGGCTTTCGCGAAGAGGATCTGGCGGTCGTTCGGCAGCTGATCAAAAAGCCGCACGGCATCGTCATCGTGACCGGTCCCACCGGCTGCGGCAAGACGACCACGCTGTACTCGGCGCTGCACGAGCTCAACTCGCCGGAGGTGAAGATTATAACCAGCGAGGATCCGGTCGAGTATGACCTCGATGGGATGATTCAAGTCCAAATCAAGGCGGACATCGGACTTACGTTCGCGCGTTGTCTCCGCAGCTTC
>CAZDTB010000773.1:0-1646 GCA_964508075.1 uncultured Planctomycetales bacterium | reverse complement strand
CGTCCATGATCCCGTCGCCGTCCTCGTCCGGCCCGACGGCGAAGACGTACGCCGACCCGGAGTCCTCACCGTGGTCATCGTCCCTGTAAGCGCCGATGATCGCAGTGTTGGCGCTGAGCGCGAGGGCGTTGCCGAATCGGTCGTACGCATGCGCGTCGTCGCGCACCAGCTTGGCAACTTGTGTCCAGGAGCAATTGGGCTGCCGAGTAAACACATACGCCGCGCCAGTCTCTTCGCCGTGCTCGTCATCGCCCCACGCGCCGATCACAGCCACATCGGCGCTCAGGGCAACCGCCGCTCCAAATGCATCGGCCGTAGCGATGTCGTCGCTCACGAGCTGGGCAACCTCCGTCCAGGTCCGAGTGCCGTCGCGCTCGAAAACGTAGGCGGCGCCACCCTGGGGTGCGCCGACAGTGGCGGTCCGAGCGCCGACGAGCACGGTGCTGCCATCCACGCCGACCGAACATCCGAAGGTCCAGAAGCTCCAGCCGTCGTGCGGGAGGAGCTTCGCGGCCTGCGACCAGACCCCGTTGGGATCGCGCTCGAAGACGTAAGCCGAGCCCGACCAGTCGCCCAGATCGTTGTCGTCGGGCGCGCCGATCACCGCAACGTCGCCGTCGATCGCGACGGCGCTGCCAAAGTTGTCGTACGACCCGCCGTCATCGGCAAGCAGCTTGGCAAGCTGCGTCCAGACGCCGTTCGGATCGCGCTCGAAGACATACGCCGAACCCGAGCGCCAGCCGTTGTCGTCATCGTGCGGCGCGCCCACTATGGCCAGATCTCCAGTCAGGCTGACCGACCAGCCGAAGAAGTCGGGCTCGCCAGGGTCCTCGCCTGTCAGTTGGCCGACCGGCACCCAACTGCCCATTTCAGACCGATCGAACACGTCGACGGCGTCACGCGCGAGCGACGCGCCTGCCGCCGTCATCCCGCTGATGCCGACCGCTCGGCCAAACCCGTCTCCCGTCTGCCCACCTTCGGGGGTGAGTTTCACCGCGAGCGCCCACTCACCCGCCGAGCGCTCGAAGATGTAGACGGCCCCGGAGTTGCTGCCGTGATCGTCGTCGAACGGTGCGCCGATCACGGCGACATGCCCGCAGACTGCCAGGGAGAACCCGAGCTTGTCGCCGGCTTGGCCGTCCTCGGCGGTGAGCTTAGCGCGCTGACATTGCCCCAGAGCTTGCGGCACGGGCGCTAGCACGTGGAATAGGAGAGTCACTCCCAGGCAGATAGTCACAACTTTTGACAAGAGCATCTCCACACCTCACGCCCGCAGGTTGCGGGCGATCTCGCTTACCAGTCAATCCGGCTCGACCAGATCACTGTCTTGTTATCCTCCTCATCCTCCGACATTCCGGTGTACGCCGTCCAGATCCGGTCGGCGTACCAGGCGATCCCGTTGTACTCTCGTGGGTTAACCCGATGACCTCCTTGATCTGAGAACAGACATGGATTCCGCGAGGCCTTCCCACGGCACACGTGTATTCTAGCACGATCGCCAGCCGGATCGGTAGCTTTTTCGGAGTTGGATCGGTCCAGTCGCGGCCGCGATCGCGGGTGGACGGTCGCGCGTGGGATCGGGGGCGCGACCGGACTGCTCGAAGTGTGGACAAGAAGAACGCCGCGGCGAGGTTCGTCGCGGCGTT
>CAZDTB010000772.1:0-1655 GCA_964508075.1 uncultured Planctomycetales bacterium | reverse complement strand
GACCACGATCAGCAGCGTCTCGTCCAGCTATACCGGGGGCCTCGCCCACGAAATGGGCCACGGCCTGGGCCTCGCGCATGACTGGCGAAACGACGGCAACTTCCAGGGCAATCTCATGTTCAACGGCCTGCGCGGCATTCGCGGCTGGCTCTACCCGGACGACTATCCCGACGACTTTACGCGGCTGAGCTACGCCTCGGCTCTGTTTTCCAACTGCAATCCTTTTTTCACACTCTCTGACCGCGACGCGGGGACACCTCGTGATGACCCGGATGAGGAGTGGCCGGAGATCACCTTTGTGACCTCCGGCAACGTCGATCCGATCGGCGGTCACCTCCACATCGCGTTCGACGCCAGCGACAACGTACAACTCGTCGCCGCTCGCTTGCGCATGAATTACGACACCATCGGCGAAATGGAGCTGTCCGGTACCGAGGTATCAGCGACGTTCGTCACGCCATACCGCGAAACGTGGCCCTTTGAGCCGGGCGAGCCGCATGAATTCCAGCTCAGGGTATACGATGCCGCCGGCAATACCCGGACGGCCGTCACCGAGATCACGCCCGGGACGGGCTTCAATTACGCCCCTCAGCCGTGGATCAGGACATTCCCAGGTTCGTGGGCGCTTTCGGGCGAGCTGGTCGACCTGGACGCATCCCAGACCAGCGATGTAAACGACCCCGTCACCAGCCTGCTGGTCGAGTGGGATCTGGATGGTGACGGGGTTTTCGACACGCAGCCGACGGCCGACAAGCACTACCGCACCAGCTTTGACACGGTCGGGGTTCGTGTCTTCCGGCTGCGGGTCACCGATCCGCACGGAGCCGTGACCGTCTCGACGCCGGTCAATCTGCGCATCGTGCCCGCCTGTCCGGGCGATCTTGACGGCGATAACGATATCGACATTAGCGACCTCGCCCACCTGCTGGCCAACTACGGTGTTACCAGTGGCGCGAGCTATGAGGAGGGAGACCTCGACGAGGATGGCGACATCGACCTGGCCGATTTGGCGGCGATGCTGGGCGTTTACGGCACGACCTGCGACTGAGTGAGTCGGAGAGCGGGCCATATTGGGCATGACACTGCGGCAAGCGCATCGCATGCCAGCATGCATTCCAGCGAATGTACGAGTTGGCGGCGGCGGCCATCAAAGACAAGTCCGGGGCGTTCGCCGCAGGTGGATTGAGGCTCTGCTACGCTGTGGTCGCGACACTGATGTTCTTGCGGGGGGGCGCGAGGATCTCTACGATTCGCACGACGGCGCGCAAGCGGCCGCCCTGCGAGCACTCGGTGAGCTCCAAAGGCAGGCTGCGCAACGCGACGACGTGGGCGAGCCTCGCCGTTGCGTCGTTGATCCCGTGTCGCGCATCACCGGAGTGCTCGGTGCCTACTGCACGCGGGACGCATCGACGACGTCTGCGTCGTAGCTCGGCTTCGAGCAGACCGCAAGCGTGCAACAGCCGAGGTGCCCTTCAGGTAGGCAACATGCGAACAGGCCTGGTTCTGGCACTGCCCGTCGCGATCGCCATCCTCGGCGTTGCGTCACCGATTGCGCCGGCGTCCGACAGCGACCAGCCGTCGGTGGGCACGTCCACTCCCGCCGCGGCCGAACAGTCGGCGGACACCACGAAGCAGAACGGCCGACGCTTCGTCGC
>CAZDTB010000771.1:0-1669 GCA_964508075.1 uncultured Planctomycetales bacterium | reverse complement strand
GCGAGGGCACGTGGACCTATGACATCACGGTCACGCTGACCGACGGCCCCAATCCGGGCGACCCTGATGACTGGACCGTCGCCAGTCTCACCGCCGACCTGACCGGCGGCGCCACGTTCGTCGACAACTACAGCGACAACCCCCCTGGGTACGTCCCGTCCATCCCGGTGATATATGACACGTTCTTCACCTCGCCAGAGCTGTATCCCAACGGCCCCGTCCTCCATTGTGTTAGCTTTGGCGACGATCCGGTCGAGGAGCCTGCCTACCTGTTTGGCCAGTGGTACGACACTGCCAACACCGGCAACGGTGAGTTCGTCATCGCCCGGCTGTCGGTCAACGATCCAGGTGTCGAGGCATACCTGAACATCTTCCTCCAGGTGGCCGCGGCAAACACGGGCGGGCAGCTATTCGACTACGAGTGGCACATCCCGGTTCCCGAGCCGTGCGGTCTTGTGTCGCTCGCTCTGGGTGGCTTGGCGCTCGTCCGTCGTCGCTAGTCCCGCTTCCGCTTCAGCACTCTCGCGTTTGGGCAGGGGCGCCGCGCAGCCCGGATAGCGTTGGGCATGTTGTATGCGCCCACGTCCAGCCGTTACAGTGCCATTCTGCGACTGTCACCAAGCTTGTGCGAGCCAAGGAGGTTTTCGGTATGCGTAACCGTGTTTACCCGTTCCTGGCGGTCTTGATGCTCTGTTCCGGCGTCGCGTGTGCCCAGTCGAAGCCATCGTGGACGCAGCTTTCGCTCTCGACCTGCAATGTTGACGACTTTCTCGCCGCCCATCCGAAGAGCGATGGGCGTGGGGTGGTGATCGCGATCTTCGACACGGGCGTCGACCCGTCCATCCCCGGGCTGACGCGCACGCCCGATGGCGAGGTGAAGGTGATCGACGTTCAGGACTTCACCGGGCAGGGCGACATCGAGCTACACCGCGTGCGCCTCGACGAGCAGGAGGGCAAGCTGGTCGATTACGACGACGAGGGCTCGCCGATCTACTATGAGTTGCCCGACTTGCCGGCTGCCGGTGAAGAGCAACGCCGGTACTGGTTCGGCACGCTCGACGAGCACCGCTTCATCAACGCCGACGTGCCCGACCTGAACGACAACGGCTCGACCGAGGACGAGTGGACCGTGCTCGTGACCGCGCTGGAGGGCGACGGCGACGACCAGGCCCTGTTCTTTATCGACCGCAATCTCGACCGCAGCTTCGCCGACGAAAAGCCACTGCGAAACTACAAGCTGGATTACGACACGTTCACGCTGCACCGCGACCAGCCCGAGAAGCAAATCGTCCCGTTCAACTTCGCGGTCAACATCTTCCTGCGCCAGGCCCAGGTCGTCGTGCACTGGGACGACGGCGCCCACGGGACGCACGTTGCCGGCATCGCCGCCGGATATCGCATCAACGACCAGGACGGCTTTAACGGCGTTGCTCCGGGGGCGAAGCTGATGAGCTGCAAGATCGGTCAGAACGCGGTCGGCGGCATCAGCGTCACCGAGAGCATGAAGAAGGCCTTCGAATATGTCGGCCGCTACGCCCGCGAGCACGGCGTCCACATGGTTTGCAATATGTCCTACGGCGTCGAATCGGAGATCGAGGGGAATTCCGACATTGACAAGTTCGCCGACGAGTTTCTGCGCGAGAATCCGTACGTGATCTTCTGCACGTCG
>CAZDTB010000770.1:488-1678 GCA_964508075.1 uncultured Planctomycetales bacterium | reverse complement strand
ACAGTCCTGAGGATCATTTTGGCGACACGTGGGAGTGGGACGGGACCGATTGGACCCGGGTGGCCACGACGGGGCCTCCGGCGCGACGGTTGCACGGCATGGTCTATCACGCGGACAGCGACAGGACGATCGTGTTCGGCGGGTTCTATGCCGGTACGAACTACAACGACACCTGGGAGTGGGATGGCAGTAGCTGGACAGAGGCGTTTCCAGCTCACTCTCCCTCGGCGCGGTACGGTCACGGGATGTCTTACCACGCGATCCGCGGAACGGCACTCATCTACTGTGGCTCGGGCGGTGCCAGCCAGACCTGGGAATGGGACGGCAGCGACTGGAGCCAAGTGGTTACCGCCAACAATCCCGGGTATCGAATGTATCATGCCATGGCCTATGATCCCGTTCGCCTCAGGACGGTCTTGTTTGGTGGATGGGGCGGCGACATGAAGGGCGACACTTGGGAGTTCAGCGGGGGCGAGTGCCTCGGGGACCTCGACGGCGACGGCGACGTCGACCTGGCCGACCTGGCGCAGCTCCTGGCGCACTACGGCATGACCAGCGGAGCCGAGTACGAAGACGGCGACCTCGACGGCGACGGCGACGTCGATCTGGCGGACCTGGCAGCGTTGCTGGCCCATTACGGCGAGGGAACGTAAAAGAGAGCCGCGCGATCGCGGCCAAGTCTCAGGAACTGTGGATCTCTCTGGGCTGAGCGAGCTGCGCGTCCCGTACGCGGCGCCTGTCCGCAAGCAGTGCGTGAGTTCGCTTGGTTAAATAGGATGTCGAGCCTCTACGAGGAGGCCGCCGCACGATGACCCATCATGACGGGAGAAAGAACATGTCTGACACTAGGAACACATTACGTATCGTGGTCTTGGCGCTCACGATAGCCTGTCTGGCTGATCTCAGCCCGGCGAATGCCCAAGACGTTCAGCAGCGTGACCAGTGCTTCTCGTACACAGCGGCCGGGCCATCTCCGGTCAATAACACCGGCGGTCCGCGTGGCGGCGGCGGTGGACCATCCACCGGCGACACCCTCTCCCTGACTCACCCTTTGCACAACGATATCTTCCGGGCGGGTGATATCGTGGAGATCAACGGCACCGTCGATGGACCGAATTTCGAGAGTTATTCCGCAGAGTGGGGGTTCGGCGAGAATCCAACCGAGTGGTTCACGACCGGCATCGAGTTGG
>CAZDTB010000770.1:0-478 GCA_964508075.1 uncultured Planctomycetales bacterium | reverse complement strand
CACGCTGGCTCTGTGGGACACCAGTTCGATCACGGATGCCGCCTTCGCCACGCTGCGCGTCACCGCTACGTTCACGGGGTCAGAGCTGACAGAGCTTCGTACGCTCTATCTCGACCCGACATTCAAGGAGGGCTGGCCGGTCAAGCTCTACAGCAATTCTGAAGACGTGGGGCTCTTTGAAGTCCGCGTCGCCGATCTGAACAGAGACCGTCACCGGGAGGTCATCGCCTACATGGCAGGTGATCCGCCGACACTACATGTGTACGATCACACCGGGACTGCGCTGCCGAATTATCCGATCGAGGTTGAACCGACCAGCGGCCGAGACGGCAGTGTGCCGTTTCCCGTGGTCGGCGACATGAAGTACGGCGACCGAGGGACAAAGAACGCCCGCATGGCCCTCCATGCAGCGTCCCTGACGTTGATCCACCCCCATTCGAAAGAGAAGATGACCTTTGAAGCGAAGCTCCCCGCTTGT
>CAZDTB010000769.1:0-1678 GCA_964508075.1 uncultured Planctomycetales bacterium | reverse complement strand
AGCGTCCCGTCCAGGTTCTGGTCGGCGTAGAAGCAGGTGTTCATCGTCGGCCAGCCTTGTGCCCAGCCGCCCCAGACGTAGATCCGGTCGTTGTAGGCCGCGGCTCCATGCGCCGCCAGCGTGCCCGGCATACTGGTGGTCTCCTGCCAATTGCCGAGGCTGCCGTCCGAATTGACCGGGGCATAGAAGACGAAATCGTTCGCCTCCGTGGTGGGGTTCCCGGACCCGCTGCCCGTGCGCCCACCGAGCGAGTAAATGTACCCATTCAGGTGCACCAGCTGGTGGTCGGTCAGGCCGTACAGCATCGTGCTGGTCTGGATCCACGCGACGATGGCCGGCGGTTCCTCTTCGACCATCACGGCCACGGAAAGCGGACTCTCGACGCCGCCGATCGTCTGCGTGGCCACGATCCGCATCCCCGCCTCGAGCGCCGGGACGGTCACGTCCACCGGGTCCTCGGTCGGATTGGAGACGCTACCAAGCTCGAACAGGTCGCCCTCGCGGTCTTCATAAACCCTCGCGATGGTTGCGAGGTTCTCCTCGATGTCGCTTACTTCGATCGAGACCTCTCCCATCACCAAGATCGGTTCGACGGTCGGCGCGGGGACGGCCACGACGACCGGCCAGGAGTAGCAGCTCTCGGTGTCGGCCACGGTTTGTGTCGCGGTGACGGTCTCGCCGTCGTACAAGGTGGGCACGGTTATCGTAGCCGTTCCGCCGGGGAAGGGACCTGCGGCGCTGGCGGCCTCCGCCCCGTCCACGTAGACCGCTACGTCCGTTGCATCGTTGGGGTCGATGTCAGACAGCTCGACCAGCGTGCCGTCGGGGAACAAGGGGCCGTTCACGGTCGGCGACTCGATCGGATTGGGATCGCCGAACGGGGGCTCGGTGTCGCCGACGGTTATCGAGATGTCGTCGTACATCATGGCCGGTCCGTTGTTGGAGAAGCCCACGCCGACGATGACGTAGCGGAAATCGGTGTCGGTCACGCGTGGCACGCCATCGGGCCAGATGGGCACTCCCGTGTTGGGGTCGAGCGGGTTGGCCAACTGGTCGTCGATGTAGAAGTTGACCACCTCGGTCAGAACCTCGATCTGCATCTTGTGCCACACGCCCGGGACGCGCTCGATCCCGGTCAGGGCGTAGTCATAGTAGAAGTAGTCGGACTGGTATCCGTCAATGATCGGCTCGGGCGAGTTGGTCATGGTGGTGTACTGCTCGCCCCACAGGCCGCCGACGCCATTGGTGAACGCGAAGCCCAACGCCCCGTGTGTCCTCTCGAGCGACGAAGCCAGCTCGAAACGCATCCGGGCCTCGGTGTCGTTGTAGTCGTGCTTGAAGCGGTACGTCACCAACAGCGGATCGGCGTCGGTCCCGTTGATCGACGGCAGCGGGAAGTATAGTCGCGAAACCGACGGACCCGGACCGTAGTCGGAGTACACGAAGTTCTGGCAACTCGAAGCGCTGCCGGTGGTTAACAGAATCTTGCGGTCGTTGCTCGGGGCATCCTGCGTCCACAGCGTCTCCAGCTCGTCCTGCGAGGCGTAGCTGTCGAAGTTCTCGGCCAACGCAGTACCTTCCGCGTAAACCACCACCGGCGTAGAGAGATCGCTGAGTACGCCGTTGGCGGTCTGCGTCGCCGTCAGCACGTCGCCGATGGTCAGCGTCAGACCCGTGA
>CAZDTB010000768.1:0-1682 GCA_964508075.1 uncultured Planctomycetales bacterium | reverse complement strand
TAGCCGCCGCCGGCCTGGCACCCCAGCATCGCTACGGGCAGAACTTCCTGATCGACCTCAACTTGATGGACAAGCTGGTCGCCGCGGCAGACGTGCGTCCGGCAGACCTGATCCTCGAGGTCGGCGCCGGCACCGGCTCGCTGACCGGGATGCTGCTCGCGCGCGGCGCCCGCGTGGTCGGCGTCGAGATCGACCGAGGTTTGCAAGCCTTGCTCCGCGACCGGCTCGGCGAGCATCCACGCTTCACGCTCGTACAGGCCGACGTCCTCGCCAGCAAGCACCAGCTCAACCCGCTCGTGGTTCGCGTCCTGAACGAGCGGGCGCCGAGCTCTGGAGGGGCGTACAAACTGGTCGCCAACCTGCCCTACCAGGTCGCCACGCCGCTGTTGATGGAGCTGCTCTATGCCAGACCGGCGTTCGAGCGGCTGACTTGCACAGTTCAGAAAGAGGTCGGCGAGCGGCTCGTCGCTGAGCCTCGCACCGCGGCTTACGGCCTGGTCTCGGTCATCAGCCAAACCCTGGCCGAGATCGAGCTGATCGCGATCCTGCCGACCTCGGTGTTCTGGCCGCGTCCGAAAGTGCTGTCGATCATGCTGACGATGCGGCCCCGGCCGGCCGATCAGATCGACGTGGCGGACGTGCCCGACTTCGTCCGCTTCGTGCAGCAGGGTTTCGCCCAGCGGCGGAAGATGCTCCGCCGCCTCGTACGCGATTGGGACCTGCTCAATGGGCTGGCGGCTTTTCACCAGGCGCGAGTCAGTCCGGATGCCCGCCCCGAAGAGCTCACTCCGCAAGCCTGGCAAGCGTTTCACCGCGCCGTACGTGCCCAGTCTCCCCGGGCATGATGTGCTTTGAGATGTATTCCTGCACGAACGGTGCCCGCGTGCCGTCCATGTGGTTGCCGAAGTTGCCGAAGCGCTCGAAAGCGGGCTCCCACTGGATGTTGACGACGCGCTCGGAGCCGTTGGGCGAGTGCAGCCCGACCGCTCCGGCGCCGTCCTCGCCGAACACGCCGTCGATCGTTCCGAACACCTTCATCGGTCCAGCCAAGACGAAGTCCTGCGGCGAGTAATAGTTGTAGATCTTGCCGTTGACCCGTCGCAGCGCCTTGCCCACGTCGTAGCGATGCCACAGGCTCGACCCCAGCAACACGACATTGTCGACCCGGTAGTCCGGCTTGAGATCCTCGAGCGCCCAGATGGCTACGCCGGTGCCGGCGGAGAGGCCGACGATGCTGACTGGTCGGTCGGGGTACTTGTTGGCGTATTGCTCGATCGTCCACGCAAGCCGGAGGCCGGCGAGCCGCGCGTTGCCCAGCCGTTGATCGACACCTGGACCAAGCCCCGACGTCCAGAGCACCGAGGCGACCTGCCCCCGATAGCCCGCCGCTTCGAGCCCCTGCCGAACGCCCACGTCGCCGAAGTCGAAGTTGCCCGCCCCGGGGCAGTAGAACGTGATACCGTTTTGCGCCCTGGGCCCGAAGGTCGCTGCGCAGCCGGTCCATACAACCAACGTCAATGCACAGATGCTCACCCAACCCAGTCGGTTCATCCCTGCCCCATTGGAAACTGCAAAAAACCTGCTCAGTTCCCCGCCCCGCCGTTCGCCCCATTACAACACGAGTACCGTGGTCGGTCAGTCAAGCTTCGCCTCGGCCGCCGCCGCCCGGAAACCCGGGATGC
>CAZDTB010000767.1:0-1693 GCA_964508075.1 uncultured Planctomycetales bacterium | reverse complement strand
TCGAACCGTATTCACACACGCGGCCGACGTCGTTGCGGCCCAGGTCGACGAGCATGACGTGCTCGGCGCGTTCCTTGTGATCGGTCTGCAGCTCACGGGCCAGGGCCTGGTCCTCTTCAGCCGTGTGGCCGCGGGGACGTGTGCCCGCGAGGGGGCGCGTGACGACCTTACGTCCGGTGAGGGTGACCAGCATCTCGGGCGAGGAGCCGGCGATATGCAGATCGTCGAGCTTGAGGTAGTACATGTAGGGCGATGGGTTGGTGAGGCGCAGGGCCTGGTACAAACGCAACGGGGGCGTAGTCAGCGGGAACTCGAAGCGCTGTGAGAGGACCACCTGAAAGACGTCGCCCGCGTAGATGTATTCCTTCGCACGGGCGACGATGGTTTCGAACTGTGCTTTGGTCATGTTGGACTTCAGGACGGGGTCGGCGGGGGTGCGAGAAGGGATTCTCGCATCAGCGGGCCGGGCGCCAGGCGCTACGCTCGGGTCGGGGCGGGGCGGCGGTGGTTGTTCACCTTCGCCGATCGTCGCCAAGGCTGCTTTGATTTGGCTCAAACGCTGCTGGTGTCCGTGCTCCTGATACAGGAGCACGTGGATGAGCTTGTCGCGGTGGTCGAAGCAGATGACTTCCTGAGGGAAGAGAAAGTGAGCGTCGGGCACGCCAAGGTCGTCGGGGTTCTCGTCGGGAACATCCTCGGTCCAGCGTACGGTGTCATAACTCAGATAGCCGACCGCGCCGCCGCAGAACGGGGCCACCGGCGGGGCGTCGGACTGCAGGTAGATGAGCTTGCGGAGGGCTTCGAGCGGATGACTCGTGTCGCGGTAGGCTTTGCCGTCCAACAGCAGTTCAAGCGACTGGCCGCGGCATCGGAACACGGCCCGGGGCTTGGCACCAATAAACGAGTAGCGTCCGCGGCCGCCGTGGGCTTCGAGCGATTCGTACAGAAAAGCGGAGGGCTCGTCGCTGTACAGTGCTTGAAAGAGCTTGAGCGGCACGGCGCGGGAGGGGAGGCGTCGATACCAGCAAGGCATTGGCGGTAGGGGCGGCAGACTCATTGTGTTGGCGTGCCCTCGCGCCGCACAGCCGGCGTGATGATGCGCAACTCTTCCATCAGCTCGGCGAACATCTCGAGGTCGAGCGACTGGGCCCCGTCGGAGCGGGCCTTCTTGGGCTCGGGGTGGACCTCGACCATCACGCCGTCCGCTCCCGCCGCGATCGCCGCCCGCGCCAGAGGGATCACGAGGGCGCGCTTGCCGGCGGCGTGGCTGGGGTCGACGATCACCGGGAGGTGGCTGATGCGCTTGATCTCCGGGATGATGCTGAGGTCCAGTGTGAAGCGCGAATAGTCGCTGAACGTGCGCACGCCGCGCTCGCACAAGATCACGTTGCGGTTGCCTTCGGCCATGATGTACTCGGCGGCCAGGAGGAACTCCTCCAGCGTTGCTGCCATGCCGCGTTTCAGGAGCACCGGCTTGCGACTCTGGCCGACGCGTCGCAGCAGGTGGTAGTTCTGCATGTTGCGCGCGCCGATCTGGATCACGTCCACGTAGCGCTCGATCAGCTCGAGGTCCTCGGTGTTCATCAACTCCGAGACCACCGGGAGGGAGCTTTGCTGGCGGGCTTCCGCGAGGATCCGCAGACCCTCTTCACCCAGTCCCTGGAACGTGTAGGGGCTGGTGCGCGGTTTGAAA
>CAZDTB010000766.1:0-1693 GCA_964508075.1 uncultured Planctomycetales bacterium | reverse complement strand
ACGTGGTCCGACAGGAGGCGGAAGTGTCGGCGGTAAAGGATCGTGAAGGCCGCGCTCGTGAAGCCCGGGCGCTCATGAAGGCCGCGCGATCGTGCCGGGCACGCTCGACGAGCTGACCTTCGTCATCGGTCGGCGACCAATCCGCTTCGATCATGCCTGCTCGCAGTGACACCAGGCTCATTCTGCTCTCCGCCTCAGCCGCATCAAGCCCACGCCAACAAAAAGCCCGCAGTCCGCCCGCCGGTTCCGCAAATCTCGGTTCTTGGGGCAAAACTCACGCGCATACGCGGGCAGAGGCGGCTTATAATGAGAACGCCCAGCGAAACGGCCCGGCCGAGGAATCCCTGAGCAGCTCAACTCGCAAGCACATCTGAGCTACACAGGGCTGATCTGGCCGTCGCAAAGGAGGACAAGCCATGTCGCGCAAGATCTGCAGCGGTCTGTTTATCGCGCTGCTAGCCGCCGTCCTGACCGCAACGCCGACCGTCCAGGCTCAAACCACCTGGTACGTGGACGACGACGCCCCGAACGACCCGTGTCCCGCCGACCCGAACTGCGGCGATCCGCTTGAGGACGGCTCCGCCGACCACCCGTTCGACGCGATCCAGGAAGGCATTGACGCCGCCACGGATGGCGACACGGTGCTCGTGCTGGACGGCACATACACCGGCCTGGGTAACAGAGAGATCGAGTTCTTCGAAAAAGACGTAACCGTACGCTCCGAAAACGGGCCGGGCAGCTGCACCATTGACTGCCAGAGCGAGGGCCGTGCCTTTGACCTCCACACTGGCGAAACGCCGGCCAGTGTCATCGAAGGCTTGACGGTGACTAACGGATATCAGCGAAATGGAGCGGCTATCTGCTGCGACGACGCCGCCATCACTGTGAGATCATGTCTGTTCGTCGACAATTACTCCTGGAGTACGGGTGGTGGTGCCGTTCGTGCTGTTTATAGCACTGTAGCATTCACGGACTGTACGTTCGAGTCGAACCGCTATGGCACCTACGGCGGTGCCGTATATGGATCCAACGCGGACGTGAGCCTTACGCGATGCAGCTTCATCCAGAACTCATGCAGCAACGGTGGTGCCGTAGCGCTACTTTACGCCGACAGCGACGCCGCGATCACGGAGTGCGCTTTCCTGGAAAACACGGGTGGAAAGGGAGGGGGGTTGTATATTGCGTACGACGTCGCCGCGACCGTCACAGACTGCTCCTTCGTGGACAATCACGTCGGCCAGCGCGGTGGCGCTGTGAGTGTCCAGCAGAGTCCCGGCGTGGAGTTTGTCCGGTGCTACTTCGAGGGAAATAGCTCGGGAGACTACGCGGGTGCACTACATCTCAGCTCGTGTAACGACGCAGTGCTGAGCCAGTGTGCGATTGTGGGAAACACGGCCATCGAAGAGGGCGGTGGTCTGTTTGCGACGTTGTGCGGCGGCATGACTGTGGTCGGATGCCTGTTCGCCTGCAACGAGTCCGGCGCTGAGGGTGGGGGCGCATGGCTGGGTACGGATCCGATAACGATGTCGTCGTGCACGTTCGGCGGCAACGCTGCCGCGCGAGGCGGTGGCTTGTACAGCCGAAGAGCGTCGCCGACGGTCGTCAGCTGCATCTTCAGTAGCAACGCGGCCACGCTTCTCGGTGGTGCCATCGCCGATTTCGCCGATGCCTCTACCCCGGCGGAAGGTGTCTG
>CAZDTB010000765.1:0-1700 GCA_964508075.1 uncultured Planctomycetales bacterium | reverse complement strand
ACTCGGCGTAGGACGTGGTGAGCGGCATCATGCATTTGATCACCTCGTCCTCGGGTCCGCAACGCTCGATGATGAGCCCATGCTGGAAGGCCCGCTTGGTCACGGCCGCCGCCCGCTTGGGGTCGGCGCAGCGCACACCGATCATCATGCCGCGGCCGCGTACGTCGATGAGGTGCGGCGCGAACCGGTCGACCAGCAACTGCAGCCGTTGGCGCAGGTGCTCACCCTTCTCGCGCACGCTCAGGGCGAAGTCCGGCGTGCGCCAGTAGTGCTGAATCGTGGCGGTGGCGGTGATGAACGCGTGGTTGTTGCCGCGGAAGGTGCCGTTGTGCTCGCCGGGCTTCCACACGTCGAGCTCCGGTTTGATGAGCACGATGGCGAACGGCAGGCCGTAGCCCGACAAGGATTTCGACAACGTGACGATGTCGGGCTGCAAGCCGGCCGGCTCGAAAGAGAAGAAGGTGCCGGTGCGGCCGCATCCGGCTTGGATATCGTCGACGATCAGCACGATTTTGTGCGCGTTGCACAAGGCCTGCAGGCGGCGCAGCCAGTCGGTGCTGGCCACGTTGAGACCGCCCTCGCCCTGGACCGCCTCGAGGATGACGGCGGCGGGCAGTTCCATGCCGCTCGATGGATCGGACAGCATGCGCTCCAGATGCTCGAGCGTGTCGATCCCTTCGCCGAGGTAGCCGTCGTAGGGGATGGCCGTCGCCCCGTTGAGGGGAACGCCTGCCGCACGCCGGAAGTACTCGTTGCCGGTCACGGCGAGCGCGCCCAGCGACACGCCGTGGAACCCGTTGGTGAAGCAGATGACGTTGGTGCGCCCGGTGGCCTTGCGGGCGATCTTCAAGGCCGCTTCCACGGAGTTGGCGCCGGTGGGGCCTGTGAACTGGATCACGTAGTCGAGGCCGCGCGGCTCCAGCACGATCTCCTGCATGGCCTCCAGGAATCGCTCCTTGGCGGCCGTGTGCAGATCGAGGCTGTGCGTGATGCCGTCCTGCGCGATGTAGTCGATGAGGGCCGCTTTGAGCACGGGATTGTTGTGCCCGTAGTTCAAGGACCCGGCGCCGGAAAGAAAGTCGAGATGACGACGGCCGTGCACGTCGAACAGCTCGGAGCCGACCGCACGCTCAAAGATGCTCGGAAACGCCCGCGCGTACGATTGCACCTTGGACTCGTAACGGACGAACACGTCGTTCTCGGGTACGCCCAAGTCCTTCGCAACGGACAACATTGACTCTAACTCCTGCGGTTCTACTGGGACTTGTGGCCAGCAACGGGTCTAGGCGGCTTTTCTCTGTGCAAGTTGCGTCGTGACTATTTGTGCGTTCGGACCGAATTCGCTCCGGATGAATTTCAGCGCGGCTTCGTACGTAAAGAAGCAACCGCCGCGGCGACCGCTTGCGTCCTGCACGATCCAGTTGCCCGAACGCGTCTCGCGCATGTGCAAACGAGCGCCGCTTCGGCCGCTGGCGGGAGTCTCAATCGAAAGTCGTTTGCTCGCGATCGCGAGATCTTTGGCAGGCGAGAATTGGTTCACGTGTCTTCCTAGCTTGGCGGCGTCGCGGCCGTGTCCGGGGAGCGAGCCCCGATCGTCGCGACCTTGGCGGTACCTCGGTAGGATCGCGGATCGAAGCTGAACGGTGGCTGATGCAACGGTCGTCTCCGGTTCACGTTGAAGCGGCGTCTAGCCGGCGCAA
>CAZDTB010000764.1:0-1702 GCA_964508075.1 uncultured Planctomycetales bacterium | reverse complement strand
TCACCGGCACAACGGCCGACTCCGGCGGAGACGTCACCGACGACGGCGGCGACGCGGTCACCGCCCGCGGGGTCTGCTGGAGCACGGTGGCGAATCCCACCACTGCGGACGACAAGACCGTGGATGGCGCCGGAACCGGCGTCTTCACCAGCAACATCACCGGACTGGATCCCGACACCACCTACCACGTCCGGGCCTACGCAACCAACAGTGTCGGCACGGCGTACGGCGGCGACCTCCAATTTACAACCGATACTACCGCAACAGTCACGACCACCGCGATATCCAACGTCACCGGCACAACCGCCGACTCCGGCGGGAATGTCACCGATGAGGGCGGCGACACCGTCACCGCCCGCGGCGTCTGCTGGAGCACCTCGGCCAACCCAACCACGGCTGACAGCGACACTGTAGACGGCGTCGGAACCGGCAGCTTCACGAGCAACATCACCGGACTGGACTCCGACACCACCTATCACGTCCGGGCCTACGCCACCAACAGCGTCGGCACGACGTACGGTGGCGACATCGCGGTTACGACGACTGCACCGCAGCCGGATCCGGAACTCGAACCAGAACCAGCGCCCGACCTGCGCGTGACGATCGAGGCCCAGGCGGCCGGCGTGGGCGTCCTGGTCGGCGATGACGTGTCGGTTACCGTTACGGTCGAGAACGTGGGCACGGCGACCGCAACCGCCGTGATCGTCGTCGTGCCCCTGCC
This sequence comes from uncultured Planctomycetales bacterium, assembly GCA_964508075.1. Taxonomy (GTDB): domain Bacteria; phylum Planctomycetota; class Phycisphaerae; order UBA1845; family Fen-1342; genus JALSRY01. The sequence continues at coordinate 981 of CAZDTB010000764.1, read as the reverse complement.
GGACAACGCCGAGCTTGTTTCGGCGCGCTTCACCCCGAGCGGGGGAGCCGAGGCCGCCACGGTGATCGGCGGGGACATCGTGATCGAGTTCGGCGATGTGCCGGCGGGCCATTTGCTTCAGGTGGAAATCGTTCTGCGCGTGACGGCCGCCGGCGAGATGGTGATCAGCGCCAGCGCGACGAGTGAAGAGCTGACGACGCCCACGGCGGCTGAGACGGCCGCGATCATTGAGGCCGAGGACGAGTACTTGAGGGTCGTGCAAACGACCACGCCAGTTCACCTGTGCGGCCCGCTCGGTTTCGCACCGCTGCTCTTGCTGTTCGGCTTGATTGGCTTGAAGTCGCGCGGTCGAAAACGTGGTCGGCCGTCGCCGAGAACCCCGTCCCTCTTCGGCAGGCAGTGTCAGGAACGATGTCAACGCGGAGGAAGCCGCGCGGGCGACCTCAGCGGCTGGAGATGACGATGCAGCGCAGGATCACAACGCGGCTGATTGCGGCACTGACCGCGTTCGTTCTGCTTGGGACGGCGACGGGTTGTGAGGAATGGCCGTTGGGGTCGCACCTGGTGACCTTCGGCGCCGGCTGGCTGCTACGCGACTGCACGATGACAACGACGACCGAGACCGTCTGCTATCGCAATGGCGAACCGATCGACTGCTCCGAGTTGCCGCAGTGATTGATCGGCCAGCGCGCGGTTCAGCAGGGCCGCGCGTACGAAGGACGACGCAATCGGAAGGGACCGGAGAGAAGCAACAGACTGGACGAACCTGCTTCGTTCTAACGCGAGCTCGTCCCCTGCGCTGCTGCTTCACCCATGCTGGATGGCTCGGCAAAGTATCGCCGCCGAAACCAGAGCGCCACATTCACCAGGCTGATCAGCACCGGCACCTCAACCAGCGGGCCGATTACCGCTGCGAAGGCCGCGCCATGGTGGATCGTGAAGACCGCGACCGCGACCGCGATCGCCAGCTCGAAGTTGTTG
>CAZDTB010000763.1:0-1708 GCA_964508075.1 uncultured Planctomycetales bacterium | reverse complement strand
AGGGTGCGCTTCCGAGACAGAACCGGCCTGATGATCTGCGTGCTGAGCGCTGCCGGGCTGCTCCCCACTCACCATGCGCCAGCGCAGAACGCGGCGGGCCCCCAACCCACCCAACAGTCGGACACGATCGAGGGGTTGCTCGACCAGCTCGGCGACCAGGACTACACCCGCCGCGAGGAGGCCACGCGCGACCTCTTCGCACAGGGGTTGGCGATCCTGCCGCGCTTGGAGGCCCGGCTGGCGCGGGAGACCGATCCGGAAATCCGACACCGACTACGCTACATCCTGGAGAACATGTCGCCCCCCCAACAGGCGGTGTCGGTGGTGTGTGCGACGGTGGACAGCGGCCTGCAACCCGGCACGGTGATCACACACGCGAACTCGCGCCGCGTGCGTGACCGATCATCGCTGCGACAGCAACTGATGCGCACGCCGCGCGGGGCGCTGTTGCGGGTGCGTGAGCCGGCGGGGCCGCGTGAGATCGGTCCGATCGAACTCGGTCAACTGACCGCGTTGTGCGACTACGTGGCGCCGCGGGGGGAGGTGTTGGCCCGGGTGATACGACTGTATGCGACGGGCTACGCCGAGCAGGCCTATCAGGTCCTGCGCGAATTGCCGCCGCCGATCCCGGAGAGTGAGCTTGCCAGGCCGCTGCGGGCGCGGATCGCGTACACGGCCGGCGACGGGGAGGCGGCGCTGGCGCTGATGGCGGGTCACGCGGATGACGTTCGGGCTACCGGGGCGGAGTGGAACAGTCCGTCCTACTTCGACCTGCGCGGGCCGGGTAAGGCTCCGTTTCACCTGGAGTGGGCCGTCAGCACGCAGGCCGGTCACGAGTTTTACGTGACGCGCAACGACCCGGACCTGCGCATCCAGCGCATCCTCCTGCCGGCCCGTCGGCGTGCCGACGCCCTGGGTCTGACCGCCGGGTACTGGTGGCGGCAATACCGCGACCGACTGGGCAGTGACGGCAGCGCCGACCACGTGGGGGGGAACCAGTTGGCGGTGGTGGCGTGGATGCTGTACGGGCTGGACCTGCGGTCCGAGTGCTGCCGGCTGATCGAGCCGCGCAGCGCGATTCTGCGTCAGACGTGGCGCGGTTATCGCAAGTGGATTCGCGTCGAGACGGATGCATGGCTGCCCTTTCTCGGAGGCGACGCGCGGGCGGCGCTGGACGGTTTCTATGAGGACGCGTTGGACGTGCTGCACCGTCCGCCACGTCCCAGTGATCAGAGCGTGCTGACGCGCAACCCGCAGGTCGCCGCCCGGGTTGCGTTTTTCCTCTATCAGTTTCCCGACGATCAGCGGGTTGAAAAGGCGCTGCAAGCGGTCGGTCATCACGCGCATCCGGCCCTGAGCGACTATCTCGACTGGATGCTGTACGCGCTCACCGAGAGTAACCAGGACGCGATTCGGCGCGACTTGCAGGCGGCGCTGCCGCACGTTCCCGACGATCAGGTCCGGCCGTATGCCCGCGCGGTGGCAATCCTGGAATACGTACAGCCCAAGCCGGATCAGGAGGTGCTGCGTACGGCGCGGCGGCGCGTGTTGAGCTCACCGGCCGGTGCCGAGCGTGACGTATGGTTGGCGATCACCGACGCGCTGCTCGAGCTGTGCAGTGGTCGCCCGGAGGCCGCCCGACGGACGCTCCTGCCATATCGCGATCGGGCCGAGACGTCGGCGCTGTGGCATACGGCGGGCTTTCTGA
>CAZDTB010000762.1:0-1719 GCA_964508075.1 uncultured Planctomycetales bacterium | reverse complement strand
CACGGACGCGCGCAATCTTCTTGCCCAATTTGCGCTTGATGGACCCGGCGATAAAGTCTGCCAGGGCGCCGGTGCCCGACAGTTGGGTGTTGCCGAACTCGTCCTTGTTGCCCAATCCGTCCTTGACCTGCGTGCGGATTCGCTCCATCCAGAGTTTGCCTTCCTCGTCGCGAATGCCTTCACTGACGGCCACCACGCAACGTCCCCACCGGTCGTGCACCGCTGAGACGTCTTCAACGAGGCGATCCATGGATACCGGCTTTTCCGGAACGTAGACCAAGTGAGGCCCGTCGTCCTCGCGCATGCGGGCCAGGATGCTGGCCGCCGTGATGAACCCGGCATCGCGCCCCATTAGGATATTGACCTTCACGCCGGGCAGCGCGCGATTGTCCTGGTTGTCTCCCATGAACGCCATGGCGACGAATCGGGCGGCCGATCCGTAGCCCGGACAGTGGTCGTTGGCGAGCAGGTCGTTGTCGATGGTCTTGGGCAGATGGATGACGCGAAGCTCATACTTGGCGTCCTGCGCGACCTGATTGACGATCTGCGCGACCTCGGCCGAGTCGTTTCCTCCGATGTAGAAGAAGTACCTCACGTCGTACTTGCGGAAGACCTTGAAGATGCGCTCGCAGTATTCGCGATCGGGGCGGTCGCGCGTGGCGCCCAGCGCCGAGCCGGGCGTACGGGCCACCAACTCGAGCATCTGCCGCGGCTGGCGCTTCAAATCGATGAAGTCCTCCTCCACGATCCCCTTGACGCCGTGCTTGGCTCCCAGCAGGTGTCGAATGTGGTCGTACTTCTGCACTTCCTCGATGACCCCGACCAGGGTCTGATTGATGACCACAGTGGGGCCGCCTGCCTGCCCGATCACCGCGTTGCCTACAAGTAGGGTGCTCTTCATCGGTTTACTCCTTGTGTGTTGCGGCTGCCGCACCAAAACTGATCTAGCCCAGTTGCTCCACAAAGCTCGTATGAATCCGCCCTTGCCGGAACAGACGGTGGTCGAGAATCTTCCGGTGCAAGGGAACCGTTGTCTTGATAGGGGCAATCGTGAACTCCTCGAGACACCGCAGCATGCGGTCGATCGCCTCATCGCGCGTTGGGGCATGCACGATCAGCTTGCCGATCAGCGAGTCGTAGGCCGGCGAGATGGTGTAGCCCGTATAAACATGCGAATCAAAACGCACCCCCAGGCCGCCCGGAATACGCAGTTGCTCGATCGTGCCGGGGCACGGACGAAAGCCGTTCTCCGGGTCCTCGGCATTGATGCGGCACTCGATGGCCGCCCCCTGCGTGCGCACCTCTCTCTGCTTGAACGAGATCGCCTCCCCGGCGGCGATTCGCAACTGCCACTTGATCAGGTCCAGCCCCGTCACCATCTCGGTGACCGGATGTTCCACCTGAATGCGGGTGTTGGCCTCTATAAAGTAAAAATGCTCCTTCTCGTCTACGAGAAACTCGAACGTGCCCGCCGAACTGTACTTGGCAACTCGGGCGAGGCGAACCGCAGCCGTGCAAAGTTCTCGTCGCGTCTCAGGCCCGATGGCCGGTGAAGGCGATTCCTCCACCAGCTTTTGGTGGCGGCGCTGAACCGTGCAGTCCCGTTCCCACAGATGGACCACGTTGCCCTGTAGATCGCCGAGCACCTGCACCTCCACGTGCCGTGGCTTCTCGATGTACTTCTCCAGGTAGACACTGGCATCATTGAAGGCGGCTTGG
>CAZDTB010000761.1:0-1728 GCA_964508075.1 uncultured Planctomycetales bacterium | reverse complement strand
ATGGCCTCGAGCGCTTTCTTCTGAGCTTCGGCCAGCTTCACGGTCAGGTCGGCCACCTGCTGCCTCAATCGGCCAATCTCGGCCTGCGCTGCACGGAGCGATTTCTCGTGCTGAGCCTCTGCGGCCTCCATTGCCTGGTTGGCCTCGGCAACCGCCTGGTCGGCATCAGCAGCCTTCTGCTGGGCCTCTGCGACCTGGGCTTTGAGAGCGCCCGCCGCCGCAGCAGCCGCCTCAAGCTCTTTCTTAACCCCGGCCAGGTCTTCCACGCTTTGGGCCTGGGCAGCCTTCGTGGCCGTCAGCCCCGCCTCTTTCTGTTCGAGCAACAACTCGGCGTTGCCGAGTTCCGCCGTGAGACGCATAACCTGCGCCCGCGACTCGGCAACGCTCTTCTCGAGGTTTTGCACCTTCTCCTGGTTGCAGCCTGCCGTGGCCAACAGGCCGACACATACGGCCAACGCCGCCATCCTCTTCGCTGTGCTCATTGGCAATCTCCTCTGAAAGCAAACATCGACTTGGTGCTGCGTGAACCGGGCAATATCGCTGCGCGCCGGCACTATCCGCGCGCCGGCGTGCTGAAAACGCGAGCGACGGGTGGCCCGTGGGCTCGGGGAAACCTCGGCCAACCCCCCGCTGACGGAGACGGCACGCGCTTGTGATCCTAGAGGTGACATCGCGTACGATCGACCCACGGATGGCGTCCCGGGGTGAGCTGCTGACGGACAGGAAGATTACCGCTGCCGGCCGGACGCCGCCCAACCAGCAGGCATTGTAAGCCCGTGCTCCGCAGCCGCAATCACGGGGCGGACCCCAGCGCGCCGTTGCGCTGTCTGGGACTATGGCGGCGGCGTAGCGGTGTGACCGCGGAAGGGCCACGAGGTCTGGTCGAACTGCGTCACGTCGAAATTGGCGAAGCGGACGCCGGGCGTCGGGTAGCAGTCGATTTTCCAGCCCGGGCCGCGCGTCAGGTAGCGCGTGTAGAGCGGGTTGATGCCCCACGCGTCGGCCGCGCCATCCGAAACGCCCCACTCGGGGTCATCCTTGGGGACCGCACGGATCGGACGGGCAGAGCCGTCCACGAACAGCTCGTTGTCGGTCATGTAGTCTTTGTGCCAGCCGTAGCGATTCACCTCGGGCCAGGCGTTCTCGAAGTCGGAGCCGATCAGGTTGAAAAAGAGCGGATCGCCGCCCCAGACGATGCGCGCGGTCTGCTCGAGCCGATCCAGCCGCTGCCCCCAGACGCCGAAGGAGAAACGATCGGCCGGAGTGTGTAGGTTGGGCCCGGGCAGCAATTGGGCGAGACTGCCGCGATAACTGCTGCCGATGGTGTCGTACAGCGGGCGCTCGGCATTCTCGCGCGGGGCATCGTTGATCACGAGGTCCTGTTCGAGATCGGGATAACCCACATCCGATGGGCAACGGAAGACTTCCAGATCCTGCTCGTCGGGGGCGATGTCGTGATAGAGATACTTGGTCAGCGGCCGGCGGTCGCTGCCCCAGTAGCCGGACTCGTCGGTGTGGTCGAGCTGATAGTCCCCATCGGGCGTGCGGAATTCTTCCGGCGCGGCTCGACCGCCCCAGGCGTACCACATCACCGTGCGTTTGAGCCACTCCTCACCGGCCCGGACCATGATCCCGTGCAGCGGCATGATCATCTTGCGCTGATCCTCGAAGGCGTAGCCCTGGACGGCCTGGCCGATGCCGTGGAGGTTGCCGAGACACACCGCCTTG
>CAZDTB010000760.1:0-1737 GCA_964508075.1 uncultured Planctomycetales bacterium | reverse complement strand
GGAGGGGAGTTCCGGGATAGGTTCTAATCTCTACGGACAGGGGTCGCCGTAGACGCCGAGCAATCCGGCCAGGTCGGCGATGTCGACGTCGCCGTCCCCGTCGAGGTCGCCGTCCCAGTAAGTGACGCCGCTGTCGCCGTAGTGGCCCAGCAGTTGGGCCAGATCGCCGATGTCGCGGGTGCCGTTCTGATTGAGGTCACCGTAGCAGAGGGGCCCGCAGGGTTCGGCGGCGGACACGTCGGTTTCGAGGTAGTCGTCCGGGATGCCGCCGCCGGCCGAGAGCCCGACGAGGCAGGAGTTGGAATCGACGTCGAGCCAGGTGATGTGGATCTGGCCGTCGAAGAACATCTCGATCTGGAACGTGACGGTGTCATCGAAGCCGTAGCCCTCGACGTTCTCGAAGGTGACGGCGACGCGGTCGGCGGTCTCCTTCCAACTGACGGTGCCGCCGGTGTTGGGCGTGAGGTCGTCGAACACGCCGGCAACCCGCGGCATCGAGAAGTGGGATAGGAGCGACTCATTGTGCGTTGTGTCGTAGCCCGTGAACGTCAGGTTACCGTTGCCGTTGACGTAAATGGAACTGTAGGACGTACCGTAGAGCGAGACGGGCGTGCTGGGGTAGATCCGCACGTACCAATCGTCCGCGAGGCTGATCGTCGTGCCGCCAGCCGGATCAGTCGGCAGACCAGCGGCCGGGTCGCCGCACATCTCGTAGAAGTGCCCGGAGCCGTCGGGGACGCATTCCATGGTATACCAGTTGAGATCGAAGGGCTCGGCGGCGAACTGCTCGGTGAAGTACTCGGGATGCTCGTACGTGGTGAAAGCAAACGTAGTGGAGTAGTCGCCTTCGCCGCAGGCGTTGATGCCGCGCACGTGCCAGAAGTAGGGCGTGAGCACCTCGAGCGGGTCGCTGACCGTGTGGCTGGTTTCGGTCGTGGTGGCGCTATACACGACATCGGCAAAGCCCCCGTCGGTAGCGATTTCGAGCTCGTACTCGGCGGCGGCGGTCGCCTCGGTCCACACCAGCGTCGGAGTCAGCGAAACGCCGGTCTGCCCGGACGGGGGTTCGCTGAGCGTCACCAGCCCCGGCACGTCGGTCGAGACGATCAGGCCGACATACACGAACCGCAGGATACCCCCCGCGTTCCCGCTGATCGCCACGTCGTACTCCCCGGCCGGGACGTCGGTGATGGTCAGCGTTGAGGTGAAGGGTGGGACGGCGTTATTGACGCTGAAGTCGGTCTGGGCACCGCCGGGCAGGCCGCTGGCGCTCAGTGTGACCGGATCGCTGAATCCGTACAGCGGCTCGACTTGGACGGTGTAAACCGCCTCGCTGCCCGGCGTAGAGCAGAGGGTTTGGACGGGCGGATCGACCTCCAGCGTATAGCCGGCCAGCTCCGGGATGGCCAGCGAGGGATCACCCAGGAGGTTAAAACACTCGGAGTAATCGCGGCAGACTGGGTCGGAGGGGCCGTACTCCGCGATCAGGCGGACGATGGCACCTTGCCAGGCCGGGCCGACCTCGCGGACGCCGTCGTCGTAGATCGACTCGAACAGGGACTCCTCAAGGACCACGGTCTCCGTCCATTGACCGGCGGGCGCATAGATGAGCGAAGTCGAGCCGATGAAGGCCGCTCCGCCGGCGTTGGGCACGCGCAGCCAAGCCTCGCCCATGCACTCGCCCTGGTCCTCCCAGAAGGCACCGGTGTAGCAGGTGAAGGAGTACACGACGGAGTA
>CAZDTB010000759.1:0-1749 GCA_964508075.1 uncultured Planctomycetales bacterium | reverse complement strand
CGCGAATACGTCGCCGCGTCATCGAGCGTCACGACGCTGATGTCTTCGGGAATTCGCATCCCGCGGCGCAGAATTGCCCGATAGATCACCGGGGCCGCGTCGCCCGATCCGTCGAAGATCACCGTCGGCACCTTGGTCGAATCGAGCAAGCGGAGCACGGTTTCCTCCACCGCCTCCAGCTGCAGATTGATCCAGTCCGTCACGCCTTCCGCTTCGACGTCGATCACGAGCGAGCGATCGAACAAGATGCCGGCGTCGAGGATCGCATCCCGATACCCGTTGAACCGCTCGACGATCACCGCCAGCCTCATCGGCCCCAAATACGCCGCGCGGCGGTGTCCCATCTCGGCGACTTTCTGGCCCGCGACGTATCCGCTGCCGTAATTGTCGATCTCCACCGACGGCACTTCCAACTCGCGCATCCGCTGATCGGCGAGCACGAACGGGTAGCCGGCCTGCTTCAATTCAAACAGCACCTCGCTGAAGCGGCGGTGGTGCATCGAGGCGAGGACCGCCCCGTCGGTCGACCCCTGCGGCAATTGCCGGATGACCTCGAGGTCCCACTCCATGTCGCCGTGGGCGTCGTAAACTTGTACTTTGGCCCCGAGCTTGCGGCTGGCCGCCTGGACGCCCCGCGAGAGTTTCACCATGTAGTTCCAGGTTAAATCGGGGATCACTACCTGAATCGTTCGCAGGGCCGAGTGGGGCGGGCGCACAAACAATCCCTTTCCGGGCCGGCGCTCCAGCAAACCTTCGTCGACGAGCAACTCGATCCCCTTCCGCACGGTGTTGCGCGACACATCCCACTCGCGCGAAAACGCGAACTCCGTCCCAATCATCGCGCCGGGTTTCAACTTGCCCGCGTGAATGGCCGCGCGCAGGTCGCCGATTTGTTCCGAACACTTCATGCCGGTCGATTCCTCGTGTCGATTAGCGACTCCCCAAAAAGAGATCGGACACCGACGCTGACCTGTATAAGAACATGTTCATTCTGCCAATTCAGCATAACCATTTAGTGCGCCCTGTCAACGACATTTCGACGAGAATTCCTGAATCCGCTCTGCCAGGAATTGTTATAAGGCACGCAAGGTATTTTACATCGGGCACTTACGTGGATTGGGAGCGATGCCGCCTCTTGCCTTTCGGGCGAAAATCTGCTTCCGCAGGCCGCACGGCCAGGGAACTTGGCAGACACGCCACCGGCACTTCCCAACACGACCGGCCAGAGGGGAGCGTCTATCCGCGGACGCGTAAGTGACGTAAATAGTTTTCTGCACGGACCCTATAGCGGGTACCGGCTTGAGATCGACAGAATGCCCCTGTATAAGAACTTGTTCACAGCAGCGTGCGGCCAAGCGGCACCGGTCGATCCGCCGCGGCAAGGAAGTCCAACCGTTCCCGGTGCGGACCACCCAAGCGAAAGAGCCTTATGGCAACTACGATTTCCTGCTAGCTGACGCAAGGTCTCTTACACGGCTACCGGCGAGACTGTTGCTTGGCATCCGCCCTGAATTGTCTCATTGCCGCTGAAACATTTCACATGTCTCCACACCCTTTCCTTGGAATCCTCTTACACTCAGCAGGTGGTCTGGGAGCGGCCAGCTTTTATGTCCCGTTTCTGCGGGTCCGCAAGTGGGCCTGGGAAAGCTACTGGGTCGTGGGTGGAATCGTCTTCTGGGTGATTTGCCCTTGGCTTGTCGCGCTGGCGACCGTTCCGCAGCTGTTCGAGGTTCTACGAACCTCGGCTTC
>CAZDTB010000758.1:304-1756 GCA_964508075.1 uncultured Planctomycetales bacterium | reverse complement strand
CCGAGTTCGACATTCTCTTCGAGTGTGGCATCAGCCGCGAGGCCGACCTGCTCGAGTTGGCGGTCGACAGCGGCGTCGCGGCTCGCAGCGGGACCTGGTACAGCTACGGGCAGATGCGGCTGGGTCAGGGACGCGAGAACGCTCGACAGTTCCTGCGTGACAACCCGGATGTCTTCACCGAGATACGTGCCAAGGTGCTCGAGCTTCGCCTGCCGAATCCCGAGCTGGATGCATCGAAGCCCCAGAGCGTGCCGGAGGAGAAGGTAAGCAAGGCGCCCGCATTGGAGACGAACAAGCGGGCGGCGGTGGCCACGTCCCGTAAACGCTAACCGGGATCGCCAGATGCCGTCCCTCGCGCAGCAGATGCCCACGCCAACTGATGGGCGTTGCCCAGGTAGCCGAAGAACACGAGGTCACCTGCGCTCGGAACCTCGTGCGGTTCACCTCCGACGCGCAGAGAGCGAGCTGCCGGCTGATTATCGGATGGCAACGCCGATGTACCGTGGGTTCAGACACGCCGTTCGCTTGCAGGCGCCGACTCTGTCAGAGACGTGGCTCTGGCTATGCGTGGCGTTGCTCTTCCTGCTCTTGGCGCTGTTCGCGCCGGTGCGCATCAGCGCCGGCCAGGATGAGATTGCCGGGGACCAGTCGCTCCCCGATCTGGTGCAAGTCGAAAAGGCCTTCCAGCGCGTGGTCGAGCGCCTTTCACCGAGCGTTGTGGGCATTCGCGTGCAGCGGCGCTACATGGCGACGCTGTCCGACGAGAGCGCCACCACTAACAACGGGGTCTTCGAACAGTTGGTCACGGTCAATGGCGGCGGGACAATCATCGACCGGGACGGGTTGATCCTCACCAACGAGCACGTGATCCAGTCCGCCAACGATATCGAGGTCCTCTTTTACGACGGGGACTCGCTTCCCGCGACGGTCGTCGGGGCGGACGCGCGCGGCGACCTGGCCGTCCTGAAGGTCGAGCGCGACAACCTCACGCCGGCCCTGTTCGTCGATTGGTCCCAGGTGGCCCGCGCCCAGTGGACCGTCACGCTGGGCAACCCCTACGGCCTGGGTAGCGACGGCAAGCTGAGCGTCTCGGTCGGCGTGATCTCCAACTTGCACCGGAAGCTGCCGGGGCTCGGCGAGGTCGACGACCGCTTCTACGCCGACATGATCCAAACCACTGCCGCCATCCACCCGGGTTGTTCCGGCGGCCCGTTGTTCAACATCCATGGGGAGCTGGTCGGCGTGGTCACCGCCATGCACACCCGTGCTCCCGCGGATGAGGGCGTCGGCTTCGCGATTCCGATGACCCCCGCCCGCCGTCGCCTGATTAAGGACTTGGCCGCCGGCAAGCCGGTCACGTACGGGTACCTCGGGCTGACGGTGCGTGCGGTACAACCGGAGGAACGCCAGGCCGCCGGGCTCGATCCCCAGGTCGGCACCGTTGTCCAACAG
>CAZDTB010000758.1:0-294 GCA_964508075.1 uncultured Planctomycetales bacterium | reverse complement strand
ATCCGGCCGGACCCGCGGGTGAAGTCGGCGTGCGCCCAGGCGATTTGATCCTCCGCTTCGACAACCAGCTCGTGCGCGGACCGGCGGCCCTGGCCGAGCTCGTCGGCCAGACCCCCCCGGGCAAGAAGGTAACCATCGAGCTATGGCGCCAGCGCGAGCGCCTCCTCGTCCAGCCCGTCACGCAGCGCCGCGAGATCAACTGCGTCAGTTGGATGCGCGGCGGGGCGATGCTCTGGCGGGGCATGCGCATCACCGACCTGAACGCCGACCAGCGCCGCCGCATGTGCATAAATC
>CAZDTB010000757.1:0-1759 GCA_964508075.1 uncultured Planctomycetales bacterium | reverse complement strand
GTTCCCACCCTGTGCCACCTGCCGCCCGTCACTACTCACGTGGCTGGAATAGGCTGCCCTGATCTGCCCGTTTGGGTTTTTTGAATGTGCGATCGAACTCGCTACCCGGCGGGAGTTGCACGCCGCTGGGCTGCCGCGGATTCTTGGACTCAAGAAGGCGCGCGACAGTAACTAGTTGCAGGCGCGGCACAGGCGTGCCATCGATGGGCGAGGAATAGACACCGGCAGAAGCAGCTTCGCGGCGCATGGCCGCCGTTGGCTCGGTTAGTGACACGAAAAGGCCAATCGCCGCTTTCTCGCGCTCGATTGTCCCGCGAAAGTCGCGCACCTGGGCAACGGTCGTCTTGCCGCCCTTCACTTGAACGAGAATCGCCTTCGGGCCACGCGTGTCGTCGATGAAATAGCGCTGGCCGTCAATGCCACGGTCGGCCCCCTTCTTGGCAGTCGTCGCGCGGCCCGCGTTAGCACCAGCTGGCCGAGCGCCGAGAAGACCGCAAACCCAAAACTGAAACTGGAAGGGGTCGTCCTTGAGTAGTTGCTGTGCATCAGAAAGTGCGACCGGTTCGCCCCTAACCTCGTACTTCGCGGGGGGATCAAACCGCTGCAGTCGGTATTTTATTAAGTTCACCGCTAGATGCGTAATATCGATGCCGATCCAGCGCCGGGCTTTCTCCTGCGGATTCTCGCGATTCAGCGTCTCGACGGCGTCGATAGTCGTTCCGCAACCACAGAAGGGATCCAGGATCACGTCCCCCGGTGAGGAGGATGAGGCAATTATGCGCTTCAGGAGTTTCTGCGGCTTCTGGGTCGGATACCCAAGATCTGCGGAGCCAAGTTCGGGCGGAATGTCCGTCCATAGATCCTGCGAAGGAACTCCCGGCATCTCATCCGCATATTGAATTAGGCGCGGCATGCCTGTCTCACGGTGTATCAGTGCGTTCCGGCGCCACGCGTCGATCATATTGGCTTTCGAATATGCCCAGAAGCGCCCTCGATAGGGGTATACGTCTTTGTAATCCCATCCTTGCTTGGGGGTTATGTACTCGTCCAAGAGATCAGGCTGCCATCGCTCGCGCCGTCCCTGACGTCGCTTCACGCGCCAAGAATACTCGGTATCACCGCCCGGCTTTGCAGCCGTCGCGTCGGTCTCTTTGTATCTCCGGCCGGTGGCATCGGTATGCCGATACTCGCTCGCAAGGTACTCTGCGTCATACGGCGTGTATTGCGGGTTCCAAGTCCATCGATCGCCCCTCGTGTAGAAGAGAATGAGATCGTGGATGCGCCCGTGCTGCTTGCGTCCTTGTTTCGTATCGCTATGGGCGCTGCTTCGCTTCCAAACAATCTCGGTGCGGAAACATCTGGGCCCGAACACCGCATCAAGCACGAGTTTAAGGTAGTGGCTGGCTGTCGGATCGCAGTGCAAGTAGAGAGAGCCTGTGTCCTTGAGGATGCGTCGCATGTGCACGAGCCTGACGGACATTTGCACTAGATAGGCCAGCATAGGCGAGTGCTGCAAGAACTGGTGGAAGGTGCCGACCAATGCTAGGAGTTGCGCCGGGGTGTGCTGGTCCCGGGTGAGACGCTCCTCGGCCTTGGCAGCAGAGACATCCCACGTCCAGGTATCGTCAAACGCCCTGATCTGCGCGGCGGATGGTTCGCCACCGATCTCACGAAAGAGGACATTGTAGCTTGCATTCGAATTGAGCCTCCTCAGCAAAATTCGTGGGCGAGTTCCGGCTCGGGTAGGCGTCCCAGGGCG
>CAZDTB010000756.1:0-1768 GCA_964508075.1 uncultured Planctomycetales bacterium | reverse complement strand
GAACGAAGGCGACCTGGTCTGTCCGGCCGAGTTCATCACGCCGGAGAAGGTCAACTTCATGCTCAAGTACGGCCGTGGGACGCTCTGCGTGCCGCTGACGCAGTCGCGCTGCCAGCAGCTCCAGCTCCAGCCCCAGTCGCCGATCAATACCACCCGCTTCGGGACGGCGTTCACCGTGACGATCGACGGGGGTCCGCATCTGGGCGTGACCACGGGCGTCTCGGCCAGGGATCGCGCCGCGACCATCCGGCACACTGTCGGCGAAGAGGCGGTCCCCGAGGACTTCATCCGCCCCGGGCACGTGAACCCGCTGATTGCACGTGACGGCGGGGTGCTGGTGCGTGTGGGCCAGACCGAGGGCTCGGTTGACCTCTGCCGCCTCGCCGGGCTGATGCCCGCCGCCGCCATCATCGAGATCCTCAACGACGACGGCACGATGGCGCGCGTTCCGCAATTGGCGGAGTTCTGCCGGAAGCACGAGATCAGGATGTGCACGGTCGCGAGCCTGATCGAATACCGCATGAAGCGCGAGCGGCTGGTCGAGCGGGTGGAGACGATCCCGTTGCGGAACCCGTGGGGCGAGTGGCGAATGATCGCCTACCGCTCGCACGCCGACCGGGGCACGCACGTGGCTCTTTGCATGGGTGGGCTCGGTGAGCTGGACGAAACCGGTCACCCGCGCCAATTTCCAGAACCGACGCTGGTCCGCGTGCATTCCGAGTGCCTGACCGGCGACGTTTTCAGCTCGATGCGTTGCGACTGCGGCGAGCAGCTTGACGCCGCCATGGCCATGATCGCCGAGGAAGGCCGGGGGGCGTTGGTCTATCTCCGTCAGGAAGGTCGCGGGATCGGGTTGGAGAACAAGCTGAAGGCATACCGGCTCCAGGACGAGGGGCTCGACACGGTCGAGGCCAACGTGGCCCTCGGCCTGCCGGTGGACCACCGGGACTACGGCACGGGTGCGCAGATTCTTCGCGACATCGGTTTGTCGAGGATTCGGATTCTGACTAACAACCCCAAGAAGACTCGTCGGCTGGAAGTGTATGGCCTCGAAATCGTGGAGCAGTTGCCGTTGGAGTTGCCGCCGAACGAAACCAACCGACGGTATCTGCAGACGAAGAAGCACAAGCTGGGCCATGATCTACGGCACGTGTAGCCGCCGCGTCCGTAGCCGCTACTCGACCACGTAAGCGTCGAAGCCGGCGGTTTTTTCAACAAGCGGCTCGTCTGCCGGGCCGGCGATCCACATGACCTCGAGCTTCGGCGCTCGGCCAGCCGCGATCAGTTGTCGGCCCTCCTCGATCGTCAGCACGCTGAAGACCGTCGCCCAGGCATCCGCGGTCACGCCGTCGGCGGCGATGACCGTGACGCTGGGGGCCTGCTCGGCGGGCCGGCCCGTGCGCGGGTCGATGATGTGCGAGTAGCGCTTGCCGTCGATTTCGTGGAAGCGCTGTTGCACGCCGGAAGTGGCAACCGCGCGGTTGGAGAGTTCCAGAATCACGAAGATGGCTTGGCGAAAAGGGTGTTTGATGCCGACGCGCCAGGGCTTGCCGGACTCGTTCACGCCGATCGCCAGTACGTCGCCGCCAACATCGACCAACGCGCTGGCGGCGCCGGCGTTGACCATCGCCTCGCTAGCCAGGTCGAGTGCGTAACCTTTGGCGATCCCGCCGAGATCGACCTGCACGCCTTCTACCGTCCGCGCCGCCGTCCCAGCCGCCACGTCGAGCGCGATCTTATCTGCTCCGATTAGACTCCGAACGCGGGC
>CAZDTB010000755.1:0-1769 GCA_964508075.1 uncultured Planctomycetales bacterium | reverse complement strand
GGCGGGGCTTTTGTATCGCCCCAGCAGCTTGCGCAGGGCGCGGCGGTGGGCACGTTCGGTCTGGAGCCGAAGCAGCAATTTACCTCGCCGCCCCCACGCTACACGGAGGCCTCGCTGGTCAAGGCGTTGGAGTCGGAGGGGATCGGTCGGCCGAGCACGTACGCGACGATCATCGATACGGTCCAACAGCGTGGGTACGTGGAACAGGACGATCGCAAGTTCTATCCGACGTCGCTGGGCGAGGTAGTGACCGACAAGCTGGTGCGGCACTTCCCGAAGATCCTGGACGTCAAGTTTACGTCGTACATGGAAGACGAGCTCGACAAGATCGAGGACGCCCACCTCGATTGGATTCACGTTTTGCACGAGTTCTATGATCCGTTCAAGGACCTGCTCGCCAAGGCCGGCGACGAGATGGAAGCCACGCGAAGCCAGCCCAGCGAGTACGAATGCTTGCTATGCGGCGCGCAAATGGTCTACCGTTGGGGCAAGTTGGGTCGCTTCCTCTCCTGCTCCAAGTACCCCGATTGCAGAGGCACGCTCAACGTCAATCGCCGGGGCGAACCGATCGTCCCCGACGCTGGCCAGCAGACCTGCGAATTGTGCGGCGCCCCGATGGTCCTGCGTCAATCACGGACGGGAGTTTTCCTCGGGTGCAGCTCGTATCCGGACTGTCGCAACACGATCGCCTGCGACGAGAACGGCAACCCGTTGAGGGTCGTCGAAGAGCACGAGCTGAAACGCCCGTGCGAAGCCTGTGGCGAGGGCACGTTGACGGTCAAGTGGAAGGGCCGCCAAGCGTTTTTGGCTTGCGATCGCTACCCGCGGTGCAAGAACACCGCCCACGTTCCCAAGGACGTTCGCGTCAAGAGGAAGCCTGCCCCCCCGCCGGAGGAGGCCGGCTTTTCGTGCGCGAAGTGCGGCCGGGCAATGGTGATTCGCAATGGCAGCCGCGGCAAGTTCATCGCCTGTTCCGGCTTCCCCAAGTGCCGGAACACCAAGCCGCTCGAAAAGCTGGAAGAGCTCAAGATCGCCGCCGCGGCAAAGGCTGCTGGCACCCCGCCCGAAGCAGCGCACGACACCAGTTCCGCAGCCGCCGAGCCGCCCGCCCGGACCAAACCAACCGACGATGCCAGGAAGAGTGAGAGCGGTCGGAAACCCAAGACCAGCGAGAAGCTTGGCGATCCGCCACTGGGTTTCGCCTGGACGCGCACCGGGCGCCCGGTGGTCGAAGAGATGCCCGCGGACGGCCGACTGACCTGCCCGCAGTGCGGCGGGCCGATGGAAATGAAGCGCGGCCGCTATGGCCCGTTCTTCTCCTGCAACAACTTTCCGCGCTGCAAGTTCGTCAGCAACCTGCGTGGCGAAGCCAAGAAGCTCGCCGAGGAGATCATGCCGGCGCCGGCCAAGCCCAAGCCGATCCCCACCGAGATCTCCTGCCCCGAGTGTGGCTCAACGATGCTGGTCCGCCAAGGCCCGCGCGGCCGGTTTCTGGGGTGCAGCGCCTACCCGAAATGCAAATTCACGCAAGAGCTGCCAACCGGCTTCGAGGTTCCGGCGATGAGCGAGGAAGCCTGATGCGCTCAAGCGCGCCGTCCCGAGGGGACACGGCGGTCGAGGGGTCCAGCCGCACTTGAGTGCTCATCCCGTGACTGTGGGACACGTTTCTGATCTGTCTCTCCGACCGGTCAGAGGCCAGTCCCGCAGGAGTCGTCTAACCCGGATAATTCACCGCAGAGCACGCAGAGATCGCAGAGAGGTGATAGAAA
>CAZDTB010000754.1:0-1771 GCA_964508075.1 uncultured Planctomycetales bacterium | reverse complement strand
GATCTGGGCGAGATCGAGATCATGGTCGTCGCACGCAAGACCGGCGAACCATCGGCCGCGGGCACCGCCTGACCGCACGTTCGATCTGCACCGTGCGGCCTGTTTCAGAGCCTCGGCGCGATTGCCAAGAGAGCCTTGCTCTCTTCCCTGGGGTCTTCAACGTTCACGGTTCGTGTTCCTTCCAGTCGTGTTTGTGGTCGTAGACATGGCCGTCGACCTCGTGCGTATGTTCGTGGGAGCGGCCCGATTCGTCGAAGTGCCGGTGGGTCCGGAGCCCGTGCAACGTCGGGACGACCACGGGAACGCCGGCGACCTCCTCAATCACGACGTCAATGCGGAAAACGTTCCGGATCGTGTCGCGAGTGATCACCTCCCTTCCTCCCGCCGCCAGAACAACGCCGTCCTTAAGGAGGATGAACCGGTCCGCGAACTGGAGCGCGTTGTTCAGGTTATGGGTGACGACCAGCGACGTGATGCCGAGATCCCGCGTGATGGCGTGAAGCAGGCTCATCACTTCGATCTGATTGACCGGGTCCAGGTGGTTGATAGGCTCGTCCAGCAGCAGGACCTTCGGCTCCTGTGCCAGCGCGCGGGCCAGGATCACCTTCTGCAATTCCCCGCCGCTCAGTTCCGTGGCGGGTCGCATGGCGAGGTTCTCCAAGTGAACCAACCGCAGGATATCTTCTATCTTCTCCACGTCCTCGGTGCTCGCCCGCCCGCCGCTGCAGCCCTTTCTCCCGAGTAGCACCGCCTCGAACACGGTGCAGTGGACCGCGTCCTGTCGCTGGGGCATGTAGCCGAAGCGCCTGGCAACCTCGCGGCCGCTCAAGGCGGCCACCGCCTCGCCGTCGATCAATACCGTGCCGCTCCTCGGGGTGAGCAAGCGGTTGATGGTCTTCAGCAGGGTGGTCTTGCCCGAACCATTCTCTCCCAGGATCGCGGCCAGGCAGTCTGATGGTACTTCGAACGTCACGCCCCGTAGCGCGTCGGCGCCGTGGTAGGAGAAATGGAGTTCGTCTATCCGGAGGATCATAAGCGTATGTCCCGGTGCTTCACCAACAGGTACAGGAAAAGCGGGGCGCCGGCGAAGGAAGTCAGAATGCCGACCGGCAGGACGATGGGCGCCATCACCGTTCGCGCCAGCAGGTCGGAGATCAACAGGAGCAGCCCAGCGGCTAGGGCCGAGTAAGGGAATAGGAACCGATGATCCTGTCCGATGACCATGCGCACGATGTGCGGGGCGATCAGCCCGACGAATCCGATGATGCCCATGAACGCCGTGGTGACCGATGCCGCCAAGGCGGCGAGCACCAAGGCCGAGAGCCGAAGCGAATGAACGCCGATCCCCAAACTTCTGGCCGTGTCGTCACTCCATATCATCGCGTTGAAGTGCCAGCCTCTCCAGAGGAAGTACGCGGTCGTGGGCAGCAGCGCGATCGCGATCACGGCGAGTTGCAGCCATTGCGCTTTCTTGAGATCGCCGAACGTCCAGAAAACAGCCGACGCGATCTCAATGTCTGAGGCGAAGTACTGCAGAAGCATCGTCGCGGATCCGAAGAATGCGCTGATCGCAACGCCGGCCAGTATCAGCGCGGCGGGCGACAGGTCGCGCAGAGACGAAAGAGACACCAGGGCGACGACCGTGATCAGGGAACCCGCGAAAGCGCATCCGACGATGATTTGCGGGAGCCAGGCCGCCGAGACCCCGGTGCCCATTGCGGCAGTGTTGCCCACGCCAAGGACAGTGATGGCGAACACCGCGCCGAAGACG
>CAZDTB010000753.1:0-1785 GCA_964508075.1 uncultured Planctomycetales bacterium | reverse complement strand
TCGAACACGTAGTACTCCGGCGGCGGACCCTCGCGGCGCGTGGTCAGCACCCACTCCACGTCATGCCCCGGCCAGGGATGGTTGAAGCTGAAGGTGAAGTACTCGACCGCCAACGCGGGGTCCTCCGTCCACCAGCGCACGCGCCCCTGCGTCAGGCACCAGCAGGGCCCCGGCGAGATGAAACCGTGGTACGTGAAGTTGTCGTGCGAGTGATGCATCCACACTTCCTCGACGGCGAAGTTCCAGCCGGGGGGGGGTGAGGACATTGGAGTAGTTGTCCGGATCAAGGTCGTTCGTCCCGACCACGAACTCCATCATCGGATAGCTGACGGAATCGACACAATACGCGTAGTGACCCAGCCCGTGAAACTCACCCTCGCCGCACTGGCAAAACACCAGGGGAGCGTCCGCCCAGGCCGGCAGACACGAACAGCTCAAAACCACTATTGCGGCAAGTGACAACCATCTCATCGTGCCTTACCTCCTTGCTTCCAAACGAGCCCCGGTGTCGACGCACTCCTCCCCTCCGAAATATAGCCCCCGGCGAGCCTGATCTGACAGAAAAAAGCGACAAAATCGCCCACAACGACGCCCGCTGCCTTCCCAAAGAGCAGCGGCGTGCACGCGGGCCTCGGCCCCGCCGACGACCCGCGACCAGCCACACGACTCTGCCCGCAGGCAGACCGCGGCGGCAGCTTGTCTCCGCGGCGGCCCTTGGCGCCGGGCCCCGGTCCGCCGCCATAACGCTCGGCAGCAACAATGGGCAGGGAGAACCATCGCAGAGGTGGCGCAATCGTGCTAGAATACTCAGTTCGGAGATGCCATTAGGCTGGACGACTCTCTGCGTTGCCCGGCCTAATGATCGCTGTGTACGCACGGCATGAGAAGGACTCAAACAGGAGCGTGCCACGATGATCAAAGCGAGCGAGCTTCGAAAAGGAAAGCTGATTTCGTTCGAGAACGAACTGTACACCGTGCACGAGTCCCGCCACGTCGCCAAGGGCAACAAGGGCAGCTACATGCAGACCAAGCTGCGGGGCGTGAAGTCCGGAACGATGATCGACATGCGCTTCAACGTGAACGACCGCATCGAGACCCCCTACCTCGACACCAAGCCCTATGAATTCCTGTATCGCGACGGGAACGACTTCGTCCTGATGGATCAGGAGACTTACGACCAGATCCACGTCTCCGAGGACGTGATGGGCGAAGCCCACCTGTACCTCAAGGGAAACGAGACGGTGATATGCTCGGCCGTGGAAGGTGAAATCGTCACGACCGAACTACCGACGGTCGTCGAGCTGGTGGTCACCGAGACCACGCCGGTGCTGAGGGGCGCAACGGCGACCAACCAGAGCAAGGACGCCACGCTGGAAACCGGTCTGCGGGTCAAGGTGCCGCCGTTCATCGACCACGGCGAGGTGCTCCGCATCGACACGCGGACCGGGGAGTACCTCGAGCGGGCCAAAGGCTGAGTGGGGGCGCTAGCGCTCGAAACGATCGCGAATCCCGCGGGCGACACGGAGAACCAGCGGCAATGATTTCGCTACTGAGCGCGGGTGATACGGATATCCTTCGCGACACGGTCCGTCCGTCCGCCATCTTCTGGCACAACGTCCGCAACGCCAAGCCGCGAGTCATCGCCGCCGCCGCGCTGACCGGACTGTTGCTGGTCGTCATCCTGTTGATCGTCTTCCAGCCTCAGGGCACCGGGCTCGGCTGGGCGACGCGCGAAGTCCTCTCCGTCGTGGTTTCATTCCTGAGCGTGGTCTGGCTCATCTACAT
>CAZDTB010000752.1:0-1796 GCA_964508075.1 uncultured Planctomycetales bacterium | reverse complement strand
TGGGTGCCGCTGATCCCCAACATGCGGCAGTTCAACCCGAACGACCCATCCCGCGGGGAGCTCTCCGACCCCGCACAAATAAAGGCCTTCAACCCAAACTGCGGCGGCACAGCCGCCCGTACGGGAGTGGCGTGCGCGCCCTGGTCCATTCCATCCGAAGACTGCGGTGTGGGTGACCCCTTCGACCCGAACGACCCGAATACCTGGGGTTTGCTCGAACTTGACCCCCAGAGCTACGGGGACGGCACCGTCGATGATTCCCATTCAGGAGGCACAACTGTGCTTCCCGACCTGCTCGACGTCAATGCCGACAGCGTCCCCGACGTATACGACGGACCAGCCGAGTTCGACGACCTGCCGTCCTCGCTATACCACGCGCGCAGCGCGTCCGGTTTGGACTATGGCGGCGACGGACGCCTGGGCGAAGTCACCTCCGTGCAAAACACTGCCCGGTATGGCCACGATGTCGGTCCCGGCTCAACCGCCGACTACCACGGCACCGCCGACCGTTTCCTGTTCATGACCACCGGGAAGTCCGCCTACAGCCTGCCGGTCACGTTCCTCAACGGCGAGGTCGTGCCGCGCGTCTACCCGATCATCGCGGCGTCATACCCGGACGACGCGGTCAACCCGCGCCGGCGGGCCCCGCTGCGCGTGCTGTTCGACGGTTCGCAATCGCTCGACGAAAACGCCCAGCCCAACGAAAACCTGACCTGCTTCTGGGACTTCGGCGACCCCAACAGCCCCGACCCGACCAGCGCCGAAGCAACCGTCGAACACGTTTACGACAGCTCGAGATTCCCCGGGCCGGAGCCGGTTGACGTAACCGTTACGCTCACCGTCACCAACCCGAACAGCGGAATCTCCACCGATGAAACCCTGGTCGTAACGATCCACCCGCCCTGCCCCGGCGACCTGAACGGCGATGACGACGTCAACCTCGCCGATCTCGCCCAACTGCTGCAGGGCTATGGCCAGACTTCCGGCATGACGTACTACGACGGGGACCTCGACGGCGACGGAGACATCGACATCGCCGACCTGGCCGCGCTGCTGGGCGTCTACGGGACGACGTGCGAGTAGTCGTACTGCCAAGCCCGGACAATAAACTCAGGCGCCGCGGAGCCCCGAAGTCCTTGCGTACCATACTCAGGGGGGTGTGACGGTCCAGCGATTCTTGCGCCGCGTGAGATGAGCCATAATTCTCTACCGTGTAAGCTGTTACGCTGAGTCTCGGCAATCCGGGAGGCGAGATGGCCGAGCACGAGAATTCACCGGGAATCCCACTACCGCGCGGTTGGCCGCGGCATGTCAAGTCGGCCATGCTGAGCGTCATCGCCTTGGCCCAGTACGCCGCGGCCTACCTTTGGAAAAGCTACAGAGGATTCTCGAGGCTTTGAGGACAGGACGGCGAAGGCGCATGCGCACGATTCTGGCATTCATCCTTGAGACTGGGTGCCGACCTGGCGAAGCCTGTAGGTGGCGCTGGAGCGACATCAATCTTGAGGGCGGTACCTGCGTGCTCGGCGCACACAAGACCGGGCACAGCACCGCCCGACCCCGAACGATCTATCTCACGCCCGAAGCGCGCGAGATTCTGGCCCAGCAACGCGAACGCGCCGAGAGCGAAGAGTGGGTTTCTGTGAGTTGGCTCGGCAAACCCTACTGGGTAACAGCGCTCCGGCAAGCCCTCCATCGAGTTGGCCTCGAAGCACTCGGCGAAAGCGTGACGGATACGTGTCCAACGTCGCCTACTCCTGCGGCGCGATGGTCCACAACGACCAGCTGATCATCCC
>CAZDTB010000751.1:0-1802 GCA_964508075.1 uncultured Planctomycetales bacterium | reverse complement strand
AGAATCTTCATTCCCAAACCGTAGCCCAGGTGCCCAAGGTTGCTGACCAGGATGTGCAGCGGTGTGTCGGGATGGATGAGCTGCTTGGCCTGAACCGAGTGCGGCACGATTCCGCCGTAAGTGACGGCGGCGTAGACCAGCCAGGGTGTGGCTACGATGGCGGCTGCCAGCACTGGCTGCCACGCCCGGCGCGGAGCGCGAAGCAGCGCTACGCCGACAGCGATTAGCGCGACAAGCGCACCGTCGGGCCGCAGGAGGAATGCCGCCCCGCCGGCGAATCCGGCGGACAGGTAGTGCCCGCGAAGTGTCAGCAGGAGCGTGCCGTACACGGCGGTCATGCTCAGGCCGGTCTCCATGCCCGAATTGGCGGTGAAGGCCAGCCCCGGATGTAGCGCCAGACACATCGCCACGGCCGCGGCTCCAATGGCTCCCAGCGGGCGTGCGGCCAGTTGCTGGCAGACCAGCACGATCGCCATGACCGAGATCAGCCCGATTCCGCGTGCCGCCAGGGGAATGTCGACGCCGACGAGCTTGAGCAGTCCCAGCAGGATGGCCATCAGCGGCGAGCTGGTCCCCAGCACCGCCTCGCCGGGGTTGAACACCAGGCCGTGGCCAGCCGCCAGGTTCTCTGCGTAGCGGAACGTGATGAACGCGTCGTCGACCAGAATCGATCCGTACCAGAGCGCGAAGCAGAGGGCCGTGAGCGGAGGGATGATCGTGAGGAGGACGCGCAGCCACTTCGCACGCGGGAAGGCGTCGGGAGCGGATTCATCGAGAAGATCAGGAGAAGTCTGGTTGATGTTCGCACTCTCTTTGCTGGCGCGTCTACTGTAGCCCAGATTCCAACGGCCGCAGCGAAAGTGACTCTTGCGAGTCGGGCAGCGATAATACGTGTGGTGGCAGTGATCGTCAAAGAAGGGCTTGACTGCCCCAAGCTCTCGGGAACGTGAGGCTCCTTCGACATGTCTGAACAGTCTCCCGCAGCGCTCATCGCCGTGGCACGACACGTCAGCCCCAACATGGATGCCTGTGTGCTTTCGCACGCCGAGCGCCAGCCAATCGACATCGAGCGAGCCCGAAGACAGCATCGCGCGTACCGCGATTGTCTGGCCCGGCTGGGGTGCCGGGTCGTCACACTGCCGGCCGAACCCAAGTTGCCGGACGCGGTGTTCGTCGAAGACGCGGCGGTCGTGCTGGACGAGTTGGCGCTGATTGCCCGTCCGGGACATGCGGCCCGTCGCGGGGAAACGCCGAGCATCGAGGCGGCCTTGTCGGAGTATCGGCCGATCCGGCATATCCGCGCCCCGGGCACACTGGACGGCGGCGACGTCCTGCGGGTCGGTCGCACCGTCTATGCTGGACTTTCGGCGCGGTCGAACAAGCCGGGAATCGACCAGTTGCGCGAGATCGTGTCGCCGCACGGCTACGAGGTGAAATCCGTACCCGTCAGCGGGTGTTTGCACCTGAAGTCGGCCTGCTCGAGCGTCGCGCCGAAGACACTGTTGATCAATCGCGAGTGGGTTGCCGCCGATGCATTTTCCGGTCTGGAACTGATCGATGTTCACCGGGACGAGCCGTCGGCCGCCAACGCGCTGCTGATTGGGCGGACTGTAGTTTTCCCAGCGGCGCATCCGCTGACGCGCGCGATTCTGGAAAAGGAAGGCTGGCGAGTCCACGAGGCCAAGGATGGCCGTGCCGCGCTGGAGTGCATGGAGCGGGATCGCCCCAGCCTGATCCTGATGGATCTGGTAGGGCCCGACATCGATGGCCTCGAGCAGTCGCTCGATCCCTGCATCCCCCGA
>CAZDTB010000750.1:0-1804 GCA_964508075.1 uncultured Planctomycetales bacterium | reverse complement strand
CTCCAGCAGGCGGTTTGGCGCCTGATCGAGCACTTGGACGCAGTGGAGGTCTATAACGCCCAGAATCCGCTGCCCTGGGAAGACGCCCGCGCCGCCCGGCTCGCTCGGCGAACCGGGCTCCCCGCCTACGTCGGGATGGATGCCCACCTCCGCTGGTTGCCGCTGACCTACCAGCGCATGCACGATTTCACCGACGCTCCGGGCTTCCTGCGCGCCCTGTCGCAGGCCGATCTGTTCAAATCCCGCGTCGGTCTCCGCTACTACGCCCTGATGGGTCTCCGGCATTTCTGGGACAGGTTCTTTTCACGACCGCTCTCAGGTTTCGGCGCCAGAGTCTGCCGCCCACCCGCACGGGACTACCCGGTTTCTCCGGCGCCGGTTGTCCGACCGAGGCGTCCCGGATAGAGTACCGCCTCGGGTCATTCGTCCGAAAGCCCCGATCGTCCAAACGCCACACGAGCCGCGGAGGTGCCCCATGACATCGCAGGATGTTCTGAAGCTGGTCGCTGACCAGAATGTCGAGTTTGTCGATCTCCGTTTCCTCGATTTCCCCGGACTCTGGCAACACCTGACCGTCCCGGTCAGAGAGCTCACGCTGGACTCCTTCACGAACGGTTTCGGTTTCGACGGCTCCTCGCTACGTGGCTGGCAGGCGATCAACGAGTCCGACATGGTCATCGTGCCTGTGCCGAAGACCGCGATCATCGATCCCTTCTGCCAGCATACCACGCTCTCGATGATCTGCGATATTCAGGACCCGCTCACGCGTGGGCGGTACTCCCGCGACCCGCGCTCCGTGGCGCGAAAAGCGGCCGACCACATGCGCTCCATCGGCATCGCCGACACCGCCTACTTCGGACCCGAGCTCGAATTCTTCATCTTCGACCAGGTCTGCTACGACCAGGGCATGAACTACGCCCACTACCGCGTCGACTCGCGCGAGGGGGCGTGGCGCCGCGGCGAAGACGAGCCTGACAACCTTGGCAACCAACTGCGCCCCAAGGAGGGCTACTTTCCCTGCCCTCCCGCCGACACCATGCACAACCTTCGCAGCGAGATGGTCACCGTGCTCGAGCAGTGCGGGATCCGCGTCGAGACCCACCACCACGAGGTCGCTACCGGCGGTCAGGCCGAGATCGACATGCGCTTCGACAAGCTGGTCGAGATGGGCGACAAGGTGATGCTCTACAAGTACATCCTGAAGAACGTTGCCGCCCGGCACGGCAAGGTCGTCACCTTCATGCCCAAACCGCTCTACGAGGACAATGGCAGCGGAATGCACACGCACTTCTCGCTCTGGAAGGGCGAGACGCCGCTCTTCTTCGGCGACAAGTACGCCGAACTGTCCGACCTGGCCCTGTGGTCCATCGGCGGCCTGATCAAGCACGCCGGCGCCCTGCTCGCTTTCACCAACCCGACGACCAGCAGCTACAAGCGGCTGGTGCCGGGATATGAGGCTCCGGTGAATCTGATCTACTCGATGCAGAACCGCACGGCGTTCGTCCGGATCCCGATGTACCACCACGATCCGCGCACCAAGCGGATCGAGTTCCGTTGCCCGGATTCGAGCTGCAACCCGTACCTGGCGTTCAGCGCGATCATGATGGCGGCGCTCGACGGGATCGAGAACCAGACTGATCCCGGGCCGGCGGTCGACGAGAACCTCTATAGTCTGCCGGCGGAGCGGCTGGCAGATATTGGTCAGACGCCGGCCTCGCTCGAAGGCGCACTCCAGGAACTCGACCGAGACCACGATTTCCTGCTCAAGGGCGGCGTGTTCACGGAGGACGTCATCCGCTATTGG
>CAZDTB010000749.1:0-1804 GCA_964508075.1 uncultured Planctomycetales bacterium | reverse complement strand
ACGGGAACTGCGCCCGAAGCGTCGTCGGGCAAACCAGAGCAACCAAGACCCCCAGACCGACAAATCGCACTAATCTAGCCATTTTAGCTTCCTCCATTCCAAGCCTCGGCTAAGTCGATGTGTACCACCGTATTTTAACCGCAGGCACCTACGCACCACAAGCAGTTTCCGTGGTTCTCCCCGCTCTCGGCGGGCATGACACGATCGGCGGATGCCGCCAGTCGGGCGGGCAATACCCGCTTCTCTGCCGTTTCAGCCTCCGCGGCCGAGCACGAACTCGTAGACGGCGCGTGTGGCCTGGACCGTCCGGCGTAGATCGAAGCGTGGGCGCGCCCAGTCGGCGGCCCGGCGACCCAGCTCCCGGGGCAGCTCAGGGTCCTCGTACAGCCGGAGCAGTGCCGCGGCGAATTCGTGCTCGTTGTCCTCCGCAACCAGCAGAATGCGTTCCTCGTCGCCGGCCAATTCGCGCAACGCAGGAATCCGGCTGCCGACCACCGGCAGGCCGAACGCCATCGCCTGGAGCACGGCGGTGGGCATGCCCTCGGTGAGCGAGGGGAAGAGGAAGGCGTCGGCAGCGGATAGCGCGGGGCCCAGGTCACTTTGCCAGCCCAGCAGGTGGATGCTTGGGCTCGCCGGGCTGCCTCGCACGAGCATCTCTATCTGACCGCGGGTTGGGCCGTCGCCGGCCAGCAGCAGGCGGCAGCCCTGTCGCGCCAGCAGCTCGGCGCAGCGAATCGCGATGTCAAGCCGCTTGACCGGGTCGAAGCGGCCCGCCCACAGCACGACGAAGGCGTCGGGCGGGAGCCCGAACTGCTGGCGGGCCCGGTTGCGGTCGATTCTCGCGGGGACGCGGTCGATGGACGGCGGCACGACGTAAATACGCTCGCGCGGCACCTCAAAGCTCGTCGCAACGTGATCGGCGAGAGCCCGGCTGTTGACGATATGCCCGCGATCCATGCCGGCGGTGCAGCGCTCCGCCGTCAGGTGCCAGCGGCGTTCGACCTCGATCGTCGCGGTGGACGTCACCACCGGGATGCGAAGCCAATCCCCGACCAGCCGCGCCGCCACGTTCGCATGCGTCAGCGTGGCGTGAATCAGGTTGGGCTGAATCCGCCTAAGATGCCTCGCCAGCCGGTGCAGCGCGAACAAATCACGGGCACTCCGCGCGTTGCAGGCAAATGTTGAAATGGCCTCGGATTCAAGCTCGGCGCCAACCGGGCCCGCCCGCGCGAGGCAGCCAACGTGCACCTCCACACCCGACTGCCCCAGGCCTCTCGCCAGCCGGGCCAGACGCAGCGGCGTCCCGCCACGCTCGAGATCCGTCACGAGCAGTACCACGCGCACGACGGCTACTCCATGTGCCAGGCCGCTTAGGGTGCGAGCTGATCGCGGGCCTCGAGATCCGTAGGATGCGGGCTCATCGGTTCGCTCGACAGGTGTCCCTGGGGCTGCACGGGTTACAGGGTAGCCGCCCAGGCGGGTATCCGAAACGGGAAGTGGCTGACCCCCGGTCCCGATTCGGCCGATCGGACTGTCTGGACACGGATGGGCCCGCTAGAATACCCACGTTCGACCGAAGGACCGGTCGGATCGCTCGAAGAGGATGGAACTTCGAAACGGAGTCTGTGATGCTTGATTTTGGCGGCTCGCTCGACAACTTCCTGGATGCGGTGTTTACGTTCGTCAATGAGGTGCTGAACGGCGTCTTTGGCTGGCTGGCCGATTTCTTCGCCGGGTTCACCATCACGTTCTAGCCCGCATTTCTCACGATGGTGAGAGAAGTGACGGTTTTCGCGGGGCGCTG
>CAZDTB010000748.1:0-1808 GCA_964508075.1 uncultured Planctomycetales bacterium | reverse complement strand
CAGAGCAACGGCCTTTTAAGCCGTGGGTCCAGGGTTCGAGTCCCTGCACCCTCATTCGCTTCCGGGGGTGTCGGGGGGTTTTTCGCGGTGACCCAAGCGGTCAGAAGTGGCTGCCGATGCAGCACTTACCAGCGGCGGCGAGTTCTATGCAGCGTCGCTGCTGGTGCACCGCGATGACTGGGGGGGTTCTCTCGATGAACCGAGATTCGTAGAGTTTCCCGTAGAGCCTGGCGTAGAGTCGGGAGCTTCGTCACACGTTCCGGTGGCCCGCAGTGCTGTGCGTTTCTCGCCTAAGCCGGGCGGATTGGGCAGGTCGGGTAGGGCTCGCAAGGCCTCGGCTTGCTCCCCGATCACCGTGTGCGTGTAGCGATCCATCGTGAGCGTGATGGTGGAATGGCGTGCAAGGGCCTGGGCAACCTTGGGGTGTACGCCGCCTCTGGCTAGGTTGGTGATGAACGTGTGCCGCAGAGCGTGGAAATCAGCGACGCAGCCCGCATCGTCGCGGTATTCGATTCTCGCGTCTTGCAGGTCCTTCCGCAGCATCCGACTCACGTTGCTCGGGTGGGGCATGTGGAACACAGCTGCCTCGGGGACCGCCGCTGCAGAGGAATCACGCCACTCAGCCATCAGCTGTGCGGTTGCAGGTCGCAGCGGCAACGTGTCGTCGCGTCTGTGTTTGCTGTAGGCTGCTCCAACGATCACGGTTGGCGGATCGGCGGCGAAGTCGAAGCTGGCCCACGTCAGCGACCGTAGTTCTTTCGCCCTGAGACCGATCTCCGCAGCGACTCGGTACAGCATCATCCGCTCGGGGCCGGTCATGCCGAATCGCTCCGGGCCTTCAGAAGCAGTGATTAGCAGCCGTCTTAGCTCATCGTGCGTCAACGGCCGTCTATCGTGACGCCGGTCGGTGCGGGCATTCATCGTGTGGAGTGAAGCGAGCGGCGACGTGTTGGCCCGCCCGGTCGTGACTATCCAGCTCGCGAACTGCTTGATTCGTCGGATGTAGTGGTTCGCCGATTCGATTGATAACCCGTCGGCTCGCCGGCCCGCGAGATAGGCGAACACGCGGTCAACGGTGAGATCGGCCCAGTGGGTCGCATCGATACCGTCCAAGATGCTGCGTACGCGATTGTGGGATAAGTCGGCGTACGCCTGCGTCGCCCTCTTGTCGAGGAGGGATTGTCTCCAATCGGCCAGGTGCTCGCTCAGCGGGCGGTGTATGTGCTCAACGCCAGCCGCCGGGTGTCCCGCTGCCTTCAGAGCGTCGTAGAACGGCGTCCGCACCAGCGGCGGCAAGCTCTCCGGATCGACGGTCATGTGGGCAGCGGCCTTGGTGAGTGCGTCCGTTAGGGCATCCAGAGCCCGTCGCGACGCCTGCTTGTCGGTGCACAATGCGATCCGCCTAGTACGGCCCCCGAGACCAGTGAACTCGCCGTACCACTTCTTCGTTCGCACATGGACGGGCGCCCCGTTTCGCATCACAGGGACGCGGTGACGGGCGCCGCTATCATCGACCACCGTTCGTGTTTTGAGGTAGCGGTCTTTGTAGATGCGTGCCATGGTTTTGTTCCTGCTTGAATCCTGGATCGTCGCTGCGGTAGGCTGCAACCCAGCCCGCCAGCGGTATCACCAGCGGGCCAGGCCAACCGACGGGCTCAATCCCGGAAATTAGTGCCCGTAGTAACGCTGGAGCTTCCATATGGCTCTCCGACGGCCCTCCAGCAGCCAGTTCAGGATGCCGGCTTTTTCCTTTCGGAAGCCTGACAGGAGCCGCTCAGCCTCCTCGTCCGGGATTTCCTGCATGAGCT
>CAZDTB010000747.1:0-1822 GCA_964508075.1 uncultured Planctomycetales bacterium | reverse complement strand
AAGACCGCCGATGTCTCTGTCGTGTTGGTTAGCCAGTCGGTCCACAACCCGCTCGTCCCGACCCGGTACTGAACGTCGTAGCCGGCGACGCCTCCTCTAGCTACACCTGACCAGGTCACGGTGAAGGATAGCTCTTTGACCACTTGCCGAGGCGTCGACGCCTGCGAGGTGGGCCAGATCGCTGCCCACGGCCCGCCATAGGCACCCATATCGTTCCGCGTCCCGTCTAGGTCGCTGTAAGTGACCTCTGGATTGCCCGCATCGCGAGCAGGTGAGCCAACTGCCAGGTGATAGTCGCCACCGGTTTCGTCTAGGAACAGAGGGTCTGCACCGATACTGCCTTCGCCAGCGGTCACACCGTTGTAGTTGAGGCCATTTCCCCAGACGTCGTTATAGCGGAGGAGCGGGCTGTTACTGCCGGCCATTCCGTCGCCTGTATTGTGGACGACAATGTTGTTCTCCGCCACGCTGGCTGAGTTGTTGAGCACCAATCCCCGACCGTTGCCCAGCACCGTGTTGTTCACGATGTCATGTACCGGTCCGCTGTTGGCATCTACCGCCACATTACTATTGTTCACAAAGACGTTGTTCTCGATGGTCACCACTGCCTCACAGGTGGGGTCGAAACACCATGAAAAGAGACCCGCGCCATTGCCGGTGACCCGGTTGTTGCGCACTGTGACTTGACCCTCGCTGTGCCAGATGCCCGAGTCAAAGTAGCCGGTACCGCTGCCCGTGATCGTGAAACCGTCAACAGTGCTATCTGGACTCAGATAGATGACAGAACCATCGCCGCCCCCGCCATCGACGATCGTCTGTTCGGCATCCCAACCGAGCAAGGTGACGCCGTCTGGAATCGTGAACCGCTCCAAGTAGGTGCCGGCAGCTACGCGAACAATGTCGTCAGGGAGGGCATAGGCAAGGGCCTCGCCGATGGTCTTGAAAGCCGTTTCGTGCGAGCGCCCGTCGCCAGACGCCGCGACGGAAGCATCAACGTACCAGGTAATACCGGCTTCGCGGACCTCGACACCGCTTCCTGCCAGGTTATTGGTCTCGTCGAGCTCGACGATGGCGTCGTCGGGATCCACCGATACATAGATAGTGTACGTTCCCGGGGAGGCAGGTTGCCAGAATGCCTCAACGGGCTGAGCTTCTTCCGGCTCAATGCGCACCACTGTCTGCGTTTCCCCTACCTGCACTCCGCCTTGCGCCGGATGGCCCACATAGAAGCGCACGGCGACATTCTCCGCGGCGAGCTCGCCGTAGTTGCGAACATAGGTCCAAACGCGACCTTCATAGCCGGCCACGAGCCCGTCAGCCCACGGGGCATCGGGCTGCAGCTCGGGCGTGTACGGCCTGACGAATGGACCGTCGAATTCACCGCTTTCGGGTAGACGAGCCGTCGTCGTGGGGCTGCCCCACTCGAACTCAAAGCGGTAGCTATGGTCGCCCAGCGCCAGCGTCGTGG
The DNA here is from genome assembly GCA_964508075.1 of uncultured Planctomycetales bacterium. GTDB lineage: Bacteria > Planctomycetota > Phycisphaerae > UBA1845 > Fen-1342 > JALSRY01. Next base: position 354 of record CAZDTB010000747.1, on the reverse strand, counting down.
TGCAGACGTAGGTGCCGCGTCCCGCCTCCCCGCTCCGCACGACCATGGTGTGGGGCGCGCCATCTATGACGACGGCGGCGCTGCTCGGCGTCTCTAGAGCCTGGTTCCAGAAAGAGACGAGGTAGTCAAACGCTGTATCCAGCGTACCCGTATAGGGTACAGCTATGCCGGCAGGAAGTGCTGGGACGATCGCATCGCTGGGTCCCCCGCTCAAGTTCTCGACCAGTGACCAGAACCCGCTGCCTCGTGGCGAGTAGCCGACAGCAACCTGTCGCAAATCAGCAGCTAGGATGTTGTTCCGATGTCCCTCACTGTCCATGAAGCCCTGGTGCGCTGATTCCATTCCTTCGCGTC
>CAZDTB010000746.1:0-1822 GCA_964508075.1 uncultured Planctomycetales bacterium | reverse complement strand
GTTCGAGAGCGGGTCGACCGGGTCGGTGTTGCCTGCGACGGCGGGACGAACGCCCGTGATGACTACGCTGTTGTAGACCGTGGGGCCGGGGGAGGCATCGGGCGAGACCTGGACGACGAGTTCGACGCACTGGGCGTCATTGGGGTCGAGAAGGCCCACGGGCCAGGTAACGATACCGGCATTGGGGTCGTAGACGCCGCCGTCGGAGGCGGACACGAAGCTGGCGTTGAACGGCAGCGTGTCGACGAGCGAGACCTGGTAGACGGTGAAATCGTTGGGGTTGGCAAAGCAGATCTCGTAGGTGAGCAACCCGTCGGGGTCGACGCACTCCTCGTCGTCGAGACCGTCGTCCTTGCTGAGCAGCAGGCGCTCGACATCATCTCGGCAAGTCATCACGAAGGTGACGTCAACTTGCCTGCACAGCCAGCAATAGTCGGGGCACGGCTCACACTCGGGCTGCTGGAGCCCGTCGAGGAGCAGGCAGACCTCGAAGGTGATGGTTTCGGTGAGGTCGGCGCCGGTGCTGTTGGTGATGGTGGCCTGATGGGTGGCCGGGTTGATGACGACGACGAGCTGGCTGTTGGGGTCGACGGTCCACTCGACCATGCTGGGGTCAAAGGTGCTGTTGGGGTCGTTCGGGTCGACGATGCCGCTAAGGTAGTCGTCGAGGTCGAGCGTGACGACGTTGCAGTCGGGCGCGTCCGGGTCGGAGTACTGATCCGGGATGGGCGCCACGACGGGGGTGGGCGCGACAGCGTAACGGACCCAGAATCGGGCGTAGGCGCAGCCGGCCTCGGTCCAGGCCTCGACCTTGACTTCGCGGCAGCCGACAAAGCCCGGCGGGTAGTCGGCATTCAGCATCGCGCCGTCCAGGCTGAACTCAAGCTCGACGTCTCCCCAGTAGGGGAAGAGTTGCCAACTGGTGATATCAGGATGATTGGGATCTTCCTGATCGAGTAGCGCCGCCATATCGAGCGGGGCGAAGGGGTAACCAACCGGCACGCAGGTCAGGCCCACTTCCACGTCGAGGGGTGGTGGGCACTCAGGCACCTGTGCCCGCACGGCCGAGGGTGCCAACAGGCAGAGGCCCACGGCGAGCACGAGGATCGAGATGCCTACAAGCACGGCACCGTTGGGGCCCGCGTTGAGACTGGTGGTTCGCGTTACGGGATTCATGCGTAGTACCTCCTGGCCGCTTCCTGAAGTGGCCATGTTCGCGCCCGTTTGGCGCCGAATACGAAGTGCGATGAGTCGCTGCACATTTGCCTTTAAGCAGTCGAGGCGATAGGTGCCGATCCGTCTGACCCAACGGCCCCTCGGCAACCGCCAAACGGAAGCCGAAACGCTGGGGCAAGCGCGGATCGGGAACGACCCGAAGTTTCCCTCGCCTCGCCTATACACACTATGGTTGCACAGGAAGGGCCCTGGAGTCAAGGGCGCATGCAGCGCGAATAGGAGGATTCGGGATGTGGTTGTACGAGGCGGTCGGGGGTGGTGAGACGTGGGTCCAATAATCGTGAGGGTCTGGCGGTGGCTGAGCGAGGCGGTGAGTCTGGGGGGGGCATGGCGATTGTGCAGGTGGTGGATGGGCTGAGTGGGAGCGTACGGCACCGAGCCGGCGCGCCGCGAGCCACGTCGTGTACGGCGCGCCGGCTTGGGGCGCGTTGCAGGCTTGGATTCTGCGCCCTAGTCGGCGGGAATTTGCGGGATATAGAGCACGCCGAAGAGTACGCCGCCGGTCTTGGTCAGTTCGCTGAAGGGCACGCCCTCGACGTTCTGACAGGTGGGTGCCTGCATCAGCAGGGCGCCCGAGAACAGTGCC
>CAZDTB010000745.1:0-1824 GCA_964508075.1 uncultured Planctomycetales bacterium | reverse complement strand
GGACCAGGGCCTTACGCCCCTCCGCGAACATGTTCTCGAGCAGCTCGGCGACCTGCTCGGCGTTGGCGTACTTCAGCGTGAAGGTCTTGACCTCGACCGCCTCGCCCTTCGGCAGTGAGTCGAACAGCTTCACGATCTCGAGCAGTGCAACCGCGTTCTTCTCGCTCGAGAACAGCACCAGCGCGTTGCGACCCTTCTCCGGGAAAACGACGATCGGCTTGTCGAGATCGATCGGCGGCAGCTCACGACCATCGGCGAGCGTGAAGATCAGCTTACGCAGCAGCGGCATGTCCGTACTACCCCGGCCGCCCCCAGCACCGCGCGCCTGCTCCATCTCGATCAGCGCGGTCAGCATTTCGGCAAGACTCTCCGCGTCGGCGTTCATCAGGTCAACGATCGTGACCCGGGCCGTGCTGAAGTCATCCTCCGGCGGCAGCTCGATGTCGATGCCTTGAATGAGCTTTTCGATTTCGACGATATCCGACGCGGTACCGACAATCAGGATGGCGTTCGAGCGATCGACCGCCTGAATCGTGGCCTGCGCGTTGGCGGGAACCTCGCGAATGTCGTTCAGACGCTTGATCGGCTCTTGCAGCAGTTCGAACGCCTCAGCCGCCCGAATATGCTTGAGCGGAACCAGCTTGGGTTGCGTATCGAGCTCCGTGGTGATGTCGAGCTTCCCGATCAGCTCCTCGATCAAGTCCATGTTCGGCTTGGACGCCGAGACGATCAACGAGTTGCTACGACCTTCGGCGACGATGCTGAAGTTATCGACGCGGTCGCCACCGCCGCGCACCTCGATCATCGCGCGAAGCGTTTCTTCCAAGACCGGCGCAATCGCCGCCGCCTTCGAGCTTTGTAGCGTAAAGACCGCAATCTCTGGCTTCGGCGTGGACTTTTCCATCATCAGCAGCATCTGCACGATGAAGTCGACGTCCTCCGCGTCACCCGTAACGATGATCCGGCGGCTGTCGAGCGGCGTGGCGACCACCTCGCCGCGAAGCTGACCGCTGATGCTGCTGAGCATCTGCTGCTGCTTCTCCTCGCGTGGTGTCGGTGGTTGCTCCGCCGCCGGCTGATCCTGCGCACGTTCGGCTTGCGCCGGATCCTGCGTCGTGAGCAAGCCGACCAGGCGCGGCATCAGCAGCGTGGTGCCAACAAACGGCGAGGCGAAGCTCGCCGGGGCCACGCTCAGTCGCGGCGCGTTCGGCCCGGGGTTCCAGTTCCAACTGCGCCGACGCGAACCGCCGCGCTGCGTGCCGCTGCCGCGCGACGGGGTGGTACTGCGGCGTGGTGTCGTACCGCGGCGAATGGTCGAACCGCGTGAACCGGCGCTGGAACCACGCCGCTGCTGCAGATCGCTGATGAGCTGCTCGGCCTCGGCCGATGAGAGATTGACCAGTTCGATCACGCGCGTCACCGGTTTCTCAGGTCGAATCTCCTGCAACTGCGTGACCACCGTCTTCACGAGGGCGATTTGCGACGGATCGCCCGCCGCGATGATCGCGTTGGACTGCTCGTCCGCGGTGACGGTCACGAACCGCGCCTGCCGGCCGGTGCGCTCAGCGTTCTCCTGCTCACTGCCGTTGACCAGGTCCTGGACCATACTTGCCAGCGCGAAGGGATCCTGGCCCCACGGAACCGGGATGATCTCGTGCTGCTGGAACAACGTGTCCTTGTTGTCGAAGCGTTCGACCAGCGAGCGGGTCTCGTCAATCTGTCGCCCTGAGCCGTAGACCACAATCGTGCCGTTATTGTCGTTGCCGATCAGGCGCGGCCCTGGGCGTGCGGATCTATCCCGGCACGCCGATTCACGCGGCGATC
>CAZDTB010000744.1:0-1827 GCA_964508075.1 uncultured Planctomycetales bacterium | reverse complement strand
GGCGGCGGTCTCACTGCCGCGCTGCGGACCCACCGCGAGAATCACCGTGTCCCGGTACGCGATCGGGCTCGCCCCGTAACCGCGCCGCAGATGGCTCGTTTCCAACTCCTCCATCAGATCATGCGACCACAGGATCTTCCCGGTCTGCTTGTCCAGGCAGTGAAAGTGCACCATCCCGCCAACGGCAAAAACCCGGTCACGCACGATCAGCGGCGTCGAGTGCGGCCCGGCCCCGTAATCGAGCCACATGTCGGGCTTGGCCGGCGCGTCGTACTGTGTCTCCCAGACCGTCTCGCCCGTGTCGGCCTTGATCGCCAAAACGGCATCCTTCGCATCACGCCGGCACATCGTGTACAGCGTGTCGTCTTCAACCAGGATCGACGAGTGGCCGCCGCCGATCTCGCGGCTCCAAAGCTGGCGAGGGCCGCCTTCGGGCCACCCGTCGGCGAGTCCGGTGGAGTCGTTGGTGAAGTCTCGGTTGGGTCCGCCCCACTGCGTCCATTGGGCCGGCGCGGCCGACGTGCAGCCGGTCGCGGCCGCTATGAGGGCAGCGCAGCCGACCCAGAGCCCTCGGGATTCATAGGGGATCGATGATGGTCTTCGCATCTTGGCTCCCAACTCACGCTCGTCGGCCCCCGTAGTCTTCGCAGGTTGCCGAAACCACACCGCTCGAATCCGCAAACCAGCCGCGTATCCTGCGGCGGATTCGTTCACGCGTCCACTGCCCGCTCGGAGGAGAGACGCTCGGCGCCGGCTGATCACGTCAGAATCCGGGTGGCGTAGTTGGGCGGAGCTCTGATCAGCGACCGGCAGCTCGATCGGTGGTGGCTAATTCTCGCGTGGCCAGGAGCCGTACCATCACACTCCCGCTAACCCGGGACGAGCACCAAGGCGACCAGCGGGGGCAGATTGAGGCGGACGGACTGGTTGAAGCCCTGCCAGGCGGTCGGGGCCGAGTGGACCTCCTTGAATGTGGCATAGCCGCTACCGTGGTAGCGCGGGTCGTCGCTGTTGAGGCGTTCGACGTAGCGGCCGGCGACCGGAACGCCGATGCGATAGTCGTCGCGCGGGACGGGTGTCAGGTTCAGGACGATGATGGCGTACTCATCGCCATCGCGGCGGAAGTAGGAAAGCACCGAGTTGTCGCTGTCGTGGCAGTCGATCCAGGAGCAGCCGTAGTGGTCGGCATCGCTGCGCCAGAGGCAGGGGGTTTCGCGATAGAGTCGGCCGAGGTCTTCCATGAAGCGTTGCAGGGCGGCGCGTTCCGGGTTTTGCGAGAGCGTCCAGTCGAGCGGCCATTCGTAGTCCCACTCGTACCAGGGGGCCAACTCGGTGCCCATGAAGAGCAGAATCTTGCCGGGCCGGGTGTATTGATAGGCGAGCAACGTGCGCAGGTTGGCGAACTGCTGCCACAGGTCGCCAGGCATTTTTGAGAGCAAGGCGCCCTTGCCGTGGACGACCTCGTCGTGCGAGAGCGGCATGATGAAGCGTTCGGTGTGCTCGTAAATCATGGCGAAAGTAAGGTCGTTGTGGTGATACTTGCGATGCACCGGGCCCTTCGAGAAGTACACTAGCGTGTCATGCATCCAGCCCATGTTCCACTTGAACGTGAAGCCCAGTCCGCCCTCCTCCACCGGGCGCGACACCCCGCCCCAGGCCGTCGACTCCTCCGCAACCATGATGCTGCCGCCGGCGTGGATGCGAATCGTCTCGTTCAGCCCCTGAATGAAGTGGATCGCCTCCAGGTTCTCCCGCCCGCCATACTTGTTCGGAATCCACTCACCCTCCTCGCGGCTGTAATCTAGATAGAGCATCGAGGCGACGGCG
>CAZDTB010000743.1:0-1834 GCA_964508075.1 uncultured Planctomycetales bacterium | reverse complement strand
CCTGAAGCAGCAGCTCAAGGACAAGCTCATCGAGCACAAGCAGTACATCGACAAGCACGGCCAAGACATGCCGGAGATCCGCAACTGGAAGTGGGGCGCAACCAACGCAGGCAAACCGGCGTAAACCGGGCAGGTCTCCGGGTTATGAGCCAATTCACCTCACATCCCGGCAGTCCTCCTGAGGGATCACAGGTTTAGGAGCGCCTTGAGGACGCCCATGCCCTCGCCCTTTTGCTTGACTGCAAGCAGAGAGACTTCTGTCGAACGGATCATATGTTCCGTTACGCTACCGAGAACGAGGGCGGCGGCATCCGTACGGCCTCGTGCTCCCATGACAACGAGATCCGGTTTGACGGCCGCGATCGCCGACTTGATGGCCCTGGCCGGCCGCGGGTCGGCGAACACTTCCGTCTTCACATTCAGGCCTACAAGGTCGAATCTGCTGAGGAATCCTTCGTATTCCTCTTCGGCATGCTCCCGCACCAAGTCCGAAACTGCCTCGCGGGTCGTCTCGACGTCGTAATGCATGCGCGGCCATGGTCCGTAGGCATGAACGCAGTGGATCGTCGATGCGTTCGCCGCGCGCGCGAATTCAACCGCCACCTCAAATGCCGCCGCCGATTGATCGGAGAAGTCGAGCGGGACGAGAATCCGATCCACGCGCGGGTCAGCGCCTTCGTGGACCACCAGGACGGAACAAGGGGCCTTTCGGGCAACCCTCTCGGGGAGGTTCCCGCCGTGCTCCTTCTCGGCGGCCTTGCCAACCACGACGAGGTCAACGTCGTGCTGATGGATACGGTGGATCAACTCGATAATCGGAGCCCCGTCCGCGACGATATAGCGAACCCGCGCGTCGGGGTGTCCCTTGAAGTGCTCCAGGGCCGCGTGCCGCAGCCGCGATTCGATAACGTCCTCCGTGGGCTCGGTGAGTTCCGAGTACTGCGCCCGCAGCGCGTCTGGAATTGCAAGCTTCTCCGCAACGTGGGCGAAGTAGACCCGCTCCGACTTCGCCAGCTGGGTGATCATGCCCGTCCAGCCCGCGGTCGCGACGTCAAGCTCGGTCAAGTTTAGCGCGGCCAAGACACTCTTGTAGCGGTACATGTTGCTCCCTCATGGCAATCGTGATCTCTTGGCAATGCGAATCCCAAATGCGGGGTCACTGGCGCGGTCCTGATTGGCGCTCTCGCGCAGGCCGGACCTCACGAGTTGGTTCTCAGCCTTGAGCCAGTCCGACAGGGCGTCTCCGGGCTCGCCGGCGCGCGATCGCACCTGATAAATCTCATACGCCCGAAGCCGAATATCTTGCTCGGTGGGTGCTGTGGCCCTGGCGGCAGTCGCTGGTGCGTCCGGCGCCGTCTTTTTCGGCCGCTTGGTAGCAGGCTTTTCTCTGGTCGTCCTTGGCATGTTGTCGTCTCCAGCCTCCACGGCTCATCACCTGGCCCCTTGCCGCAGCATCCGATTCAGCGGGCCAGTATCCTCGACATCACCTTAAGCCCAAGGTCCATGGCATCCCAGGCAAAGCCGGCATGAAACGGCTTACCGCTGCCGAATCGCCAGGGCAGGTACATGCCCAGCGCTTTCTTGCCGATGCGCTAGAGCGGCGAGACACCCACGCGGTAATCCTCCGTGTCCGTTGTGTCGGCTGTGACGGGCTTCGGCGGATCGCCAGTGTACTTCAACGGAACCTGGGTGAACGCGGCCTTGTTGAGCTCTTCCATGACGCACCTGCTCATCGGCTTGAAATCGTGCTTCGGTGGCCGACGCGCGCAACTTATCGTCGCCACGCTCCACCCGCAAGGGCTGCCGGTTTGCGGTACGCTAATCCCGCGCCGCC
>CAZDTB010000742.1:0-1845 GCA_964508075.1 uncultured Planctomycetales bacterium | reverse complement strand
TCGGCGATAGCGGCCAGGGTTTGGTCGAGGCCATCGTTGCTGCGTTCGACGAAGACGTGCGCGCGCATCAGGTCGCCGATTTCACGGTGCAGCGCGAAGGGATTCTCGCCCGTGGTTCGCGACATGATCCGCTGGTTCTGCTCTTCTTGCCGCTTTTGCTCGGCCTCGAAGAGGCTGGCAGACCGATCGGCGGAGCTGGTCTTGGCGTTCTTGACGTGGGCTGCCATGGCGTCGCCGGCCACGAGGCCGCTGAATGAAGAGCTGAGCAGCGAGTTTGCCCCGAGGCGGTTGGCGCCGTGGTAGGCGAAGTCGCACTCACCGGCGGCGTAGAGGCCGGGGATCGAGGTGGCGTGGTTTCTGGGGCTGACGCGGGCCATGCCGCCGGTCTGCGAATCGGTCTCGTAGTCGACCCAGAGGCCGCCCATGGAGTAATGGGTGGAGGGGAAGATTCTCATGGGGGTGGTGCAAGGGTCTTCGCCGAAGAAAGTGCGGTATATCTCGAGGATTCCTCCGAGTCGTCGTTCGAGGAATTCGCGTGGCTTGTGGGTGAGGTCGAGGTAGACGGCGTCCTTGCCGTCGACTCCGAGGCCCATGTGTCGGACGACCTTGCAGATGGCTCGGGAGGCGACGTCGCGCGGAACGGTGTTGCCGTAGGCGGGGTACCATTCCTCGAGGAAGTAGAAGCGTTCGTCTTCGGGGATGGTGGTGGGGTCGCGTGTGTCGCCGGCCTTTTTGGGGACCCAGATGCGACCGCCCTCGCCGCGGCAGGCTTCGGACATCAGGCGGTTTTTGTCATGTCCGGGCATGCCGGTGGGATGGAACTGGATGAACTCGCCGTTGGCAAACTGGGCACCTTGCTGATAGACGCGTGAGGCGGGCGCTCCGGTCGAGTTGTTCGACATCGTCGAGCGGCCGTAGGTGAGCGCCAGGCCGCCGGTGGCGAGTACGACGGCGTCGGCCCGGAAGGCCTGCACCTTCATGGTGTTGAGGTCCATGGCGGTGACGCCGCAGCAGTTGCCCTCGTCGTCCAGCACGAGTGAGAGGAAATCCCAGCCTTCGTACTTGGTTATTTTCCCGTTCGTCTCGTGGCTGCGGACCTGTTCGTCGACCGCGTAAAGCAACTGCTGGCCGGTGGTTCCTCCGGCGAAGCAGGTTCGGCGGTTTTTCACGCCGCCGAACAGTCGCTGGTCCATGATTCCTTCGGGGGTTCGGCTGAAGGTGACGCCCATGCGGTCGAAGGCGCGGATGATTCCGGGGGCTTCCTCGCACAGGTTCTTGATGGGCGGCTGATCGGCGAGGTAGTCGCCGCCCTTGATAGTGTCGACGATGTGCTGCCAGATGGAGTCGTTCTGTCCCTTGACGTCGAGGACGGCGTTGATGCCGCCCTGGGCGCAGGCCGAGTGTGAGCGTTTGACGGGGAAGAGGGAGAACAACTGGACTGACAAACCACGTTCGAGGGCTCGCAGGGTGGCCCAGAGGCCGCCGAGGCCGCCACCGACGACGATCACGGTAGGTTCTTTCGCCATGGCACTCCAACTCTCAATGTTGTGGGGCACGAGCGGCGGCTGCCGCGCCGGTCACCACCGCAAACCCGACGTTTGCCACGATACGGAACTGCGGAGTATAGCGAGTCTGCTGCGGGGTTCCCAGATGCGTGGAGGCTTCGCGCATGAACCCGATTCACTCGCCCGTCTCGCGGAACCACACTTCCAGCCGCTGCAAACCGTCCTCGATCGACACGCGCGGTTCGTAGCCAAGATCCTCCCGGGCGGCAGAGATGTTGAACCAATGGCTGGTCGCCAGCTCGTCCGCCAGAAAGCGGGTCATGCGGGGTTCGCCTTTAAC
>CAZDTB010000741.1:0-1859 GCA_964508075.1 uncultured Planctomycetales bacterium | reverse complement strand
ATAATACTACTATTGTGCCAGCCCGCCCACTCGACAGTCGACTGGGCTACGGACAATCTTGTCCGTAGTTCGCCAACAGACCCGCCAGGTCTGACAGGTCCGTGTCACCGTCGCCGTCGACGTCGCCGCCCTCGTCAAGGTTGTACGAGGCGAGCAAGCTCGCCAGGTCGCTCAGATCGACGTCGCCGTCGCCGTCCATGTCGCCCGGCAGGTTCCGCAGCCACGTCGCCCAGATTCCGAAGTTGTCGCCGATCAGCTCCTCGGCCTCGAAAACCAGCAACGGCTCGCCCTGGTCGGCCTTGATCTCCTGCATGAACGCCGGCCAATCCTCGGGAACATCCAGCAACTCCGACGACCAGATCGAACGGTCGTACAGCAGCGAGGTAAGCTGCGGCGTTCCGCCCTGCGGGGCGAACAGCGTCGCCACCGAGTGGGCCCCGCGATAGGGCGCGATCCGAGAGCGCGTGGTAATGCTGAATGGGTACGTATAGGGGTTTTCAGGCACGTCCCAGCCGCTGCCGGCGCGGTACCGAAACGCGTAGAAATGAACACTGCCCGACTCGTAGCGTGTGATCGTGCCGAACGCGTCGCCGAACTCGCTCGATTCGGCGTGGGCGAAGTTCTCCATGTCGGCGCTGTATGGTCCGGGTGCCAGCAACTCGTGTGCCGACTGCCAGAGGCCGGCTTCGGTTCGACTGGCATACACGCCATGGGGGCTCCCCGACTGCCAGAACACGGTAGCTTCGCCGAACAGATCGACCGTCGCCGGATACCGCGAAGCCGGCCCCGCTCCGCTGAACGAGACGGTCGAAGTGCCCGGCAGAAACTCAGCCGCCCCCCACGCTTTCGCGGCCGTGTCGAAGCGGTGGGCATAAAGCCCCGGCGGACCGCCGCTGGTGACTCTATAGATCAGGTACAGTCCGCCGCCGGCTGGGTTTCCGACCACCGTCGGCAGCATCGTGTCATAACCGGCCGGGGAAACCTGGTGGCCCGATCCCCACGCGCCGCTGGACGCGTCGTAGATCGCGCTCCAGACGGCATCGGCCGGATCGAAGATCGCTGCCACGTTTCCTTCGTGGTCGGCGCCGATCTCGATCGCCTGGAAAAACGTGGGCGTCGAGTACACCAGGTCGGGTCCGGCCCAGCCAAGACCCGGCTCATAGCGCATCGCGTAGAGCTTGTACCCGCCGCTGATGTCGCGGAACACGATCGCGATGTTGTCGTCAAGGTCGATCGCACCCTCCGGCCCCGACACATAGTTCGTCGTGTCCGAGATGGTCTCGAGCGGTCCCCAGGTCCCGTCGTGCCCGTTACTTCGGCGGATCTGCAACTCATAGTCACCCGAAAGCAGGTGCGTGTTGATCACCCACGCGTTGCCCTGGCTGTCAAAAAAGGGAACCTGGTGGGAGTTGCTCTCACCCGAACCCGACGGCGGAGTGATCTGCGCGAGCGCACTCCAATAGGGACACGACCCCCGGCCGTGACCGCCCCGAATATCTCCTCCTTCACCCAGGTCATGCCAACGTGCGCAGACTCGCCCGAATTGGTCGATTGCAACGCCGTTGTCCAGCACGATCGTGCCATCGACACCATGCGGCCAGGCCGGCACCGCGGAATCCGCCAAGCGTAACTTCCAGATCACGCTTCCGTCGGCGCTGACGGCAGTCAACTCGCCGCCTGCCGCGGCAATCGCCAGATGCTGGGAAGCGCCGGCGACCACGGCCGCCGACAGGCAGACACACAGCAGCGCGACTACAGCTCGGTTCAAGCTCTTCGTCATGACGCTTCTCCATCACTCCGGTGCCGCCAAGGCCAGGATATGGCGGGATCGTCACGCGCGCTTACTTTACCCCACCAGC
>CAZDTB010000740.1:0-1859 GCA_964508075.1 uncultured Planctomycetales bacterium | reverse complement strand
CTCGACCGCCGAGCTGCTCAAGCGCTTTGAAGCGCGGCGGCTTGGAGAGCCGCAACGGCCGGCGACCTACCGGCTTTACCGTAACATCGGGGTCAGCGCGCACGATGGGCTGCTGTTCTTCGGCGACTTGATTCCGAGCGAAGGACTCTTTCACCGCGTGCAGCGCTTTACGTCCCACGCGCAGTCGAAGTCGCTGGCCGACGACCCCGTCTATCAGAAGTTGCTGGCGCGCGTGCCGCAGAATCCCGACGGCGTCTTGTTCGTGCGCCTCAGCCGGGCCGCCGCGCTTCCGATCCCCCCGGTCGCGGCCAGCTCGCAGCCGGCCACGCGGCCCACCTCGGGCCCGGTGTTGCCGGATCTCCCCGGGCCGTTGCGCGGCGCTGAGAGCATCATGCTGGCCCTGCACCGTCAGGGTGCGATGCTGCAGTTCACCGCGGTCGGCGACGCGGGCAAGAAGAAGCTCCCCCGACCGGCCCGCCCGCTGCGCCTGATCGATTCTTTGCCGGAGCGTACGCTCCTGGCCTGGCAGGGGCACATCGACTATTCGCGCTCGGCCGAGGTGCTTCTGCGGATGCTCGAGCAGAACCCGATTGCCGGCGTTTTCCAGTTGCAGGAACAGGTTGAGTCACTCAGCCGATTCGTCGAAGCGCTTGACACCGATACGTGTCTGGCGATTGGCCCGGTCTTTCCCGGGCAGCGCCCACCCGACACACCGCCGCTGCCTGCCGCCGCTTTGCTGGTGCGTACCCATGACCCGGCGGCTACGTTGGCCCAAATGCGCGGCGTGGTCACGGTTGGCATGATGGGCTACACACTCTTTGCGTTCAAGCGTGGGCTGCCGCTGCCAGAACCGATTCAGGAAACGCAGCTCGGCGAAGGGTCGGCGTATGTGCTTGACCTGAGCCCGCTGCTCAAGGAGACCGCGCGAAAGGCCATCGGCGAGATTCAGTTGTGCTGGATGGTCCACAACGACGTGCTGATCATCACCTCGCACCTTGAGTGGCTGCGGCGGATCGCCGCCGCCCGTGACGGCCACGGCGGGAGTCTGTCGAAGGTCATGCAGCTATCCGGCGGCGGGCAAGCGTCCGAAAGCGTCAATGCCTTCGTGATCCAAAGCGGCCCGATCTCGGACATCGCCAGTGCCTGGCTGGACTACCTCAGGCGCGCCAAGCCGGAGGTTTTCGACGAGACCTGGTGGCGCAGCCGGCAACCGGGCGGTGGACATATGCGCCTCGGGATCAACGTGAGCGCCGACGCCGCCAACCGCCGGCTACGCGTTGACGAGGTTCTCAAAGGGCAACCGGCCTCCGGCCGCCTGCGGGTCGGTGACTTCATCGTTGGTTACGGCAACCGACGCTTCACGAGCGATGATCTCATCGCCGAAATCACCAGGGCCATCCAGGATAGGCCCCACGCTCGTTGGCTGGAGCTGTTGATCGAGCGTGACGGCGTGACGCAGCGCATGCGTCTGCCGCTGCCCTTCATCGCCCCGATGCAGTTCTTGGACCGCGTAGTCGCGATCGGCAAGATTGCGCAGCGCGCCGTCTACCGGGACGACCAGTCTGACCCGGCCGGGCCCCGCGGTTTCCTCACGATCGAGCTGCGCACCAGCAAAGAGCCGCTGTTCGAATTCACCCAACCGGTTCCGATCAGCTCGGCGAACGAGACCTCGGGCTGAGGTTTCGACATGGCCCCCGGGCTCTGTTGCGGGCGTCACGGCATCATTGCGGCTGGGCCGGATGATTCACCGCGGAGCACGCAGAGATCGCAGAGAGGTGATAGAGAGGGAGCTTAGCGAAGCCCCCGCAGAAGGACAGGTGATACACACTGTCAAAACGAAACGCACTCGGATTCTGCCA
>CAZDTB010000739.1:0-1878 GCA_964508075.1 uncultured Planctomycetales bacterium | reverse complement strand
CGTTCGCTGGCACCAGGAAGGCAGCACGGCGTACCAGAACGCGTGGATCGGTGTGCGGATCGGATCGCCCGGCTACGGCGACATCTTCATCGACCCCTTCTTCATCGTCGGCTCTGTGCCACCGGGCAGCGTTGGCGACGTCTGGTACCACATGAGCTTCGACCTGACCGGCGAAGATCAGACCATCCTGCAGCATATGGACGGCTTTGAGTTCTTCGGGACTTTCGACGACGATGCGCCCACGGCGGACTACGTGGACATGGACAGCGTGGTCTTCACGCCGGAGCCGACTTCACTGTTGCTGCTGGGCCTCGGCTTCGTGACGGTCCTGCGTCGTCGCTAGGTGTCACAGAGAAGGCTATCTGGCGAAAAGCGTGCTTTTCCCCGGCAGGTCAGAACAGACCCGTGTGGGCTGAGACGCCGGCACGGGTCTGTTCTCATTGTTCGCTGCGCCGCCCCATGCCACACCTGTGGGCGGGTTTACCGGCGATCGATGCGCTAGACAACACCCCCGTGCCGGCAGACGGCTCGATCCTCGGCGGCGCGTGATCAATGAGCACGAGGCGGCCGAGCCCTGGGCTGTCGCTTGTTCATCGCCCGGCCCGATAACTGGCTTGAAACGAACGAGTTCCATCGCAACTATTGTTACTGGACGTGGAGAGCCAGAAGATCAATGAACTCCTCCGATCATACTCACCTGCTGTGCGGTTTCGGCAGGTTGCACGTGGCACGTGGTCTCGTGGTCGGTTGTTGTGCGGTGGTGCTGCTCGCGGGCCTCTGTGGCGAGGCGACGGCCGATCGGCCCGCATTGGTTGACCAAAGCACGCTAATGTACTTCCCGCCGATCGGGGGCCCGCAAGAGATGGGCGACTGCACGTGTTGGTCGTCGTGCTACTACTACAACACGTACACGCAGGCGCGCGACGAGGGGCTGGATGCAACGGACAGTGACCCCAACGTGATTTGCAGCCTGCGATTCTTGTTCGCGCTGATTGCACAGGGGGCATGGGGTGCCGAGTGCACCGAGCATGCGATGGCGCGGCTCTCCGACGTCGGTTGCGCGCCGCTCTCGGAGCATCCGCTGTCGGAGTGGTATACGCACTGGCCGACCGAGGAGGCGTGGGTCGCGGCACTCAAGAATCGCACGGGCACATTCCACCAGATTCGGGCTGACGACATCGCGGGGCTCGAGGTGGTCAAGCAGCACATCGCTGACGGCGGCTGCGCGGTCACCCGTGCGTTATTCCACGAGAACTATGTGGATTATGGTGCCAGCGCCAGCGGGCCCGGCATTAACAACCACGTCATGTACCAGGGAGTGGGTTGGAACTACCTCCGACATTCACTGTGCATCTGCGGCTATGACGACGAGCTGTCTTACTGGGATCATCGCGACGGGCAGACGCATTCCGGCGCCTTTCTGATCGCCAACAGCGAGGGTGACGACTGGGGCTGGTACAACACCGGCGACCCCAACGACCCCAACACCACCAGGGGTTACATCTGGGTGGCCTACACGATGTTCCTCGAAGGCCAGTTTGGCCGGTACGATAACGACGACAACCCGTACACCGATCCCTGCTACGACAACCCGGATTACCCGGAGATCTATTACCACGACGACCGGCCGGATTACCGGCCCACGCTTTACGCGGTCGCCGGGATCAATCACAACTCGCGGAACCTGCTGACCTTCTCGGGCGGCGTGGGGCCGACGGACACGCCGGAATTCACGGGACCCGAGGCGATCGAGCAAACGAACCACGGGGAAATCTCGATCGATGACTCCCGCCGCGCCGCCGTCGACCTGACGGATGGTGCCAGCCTCGTCCCGCCCGGCGCGACGAGGAACGTGTTCATCTCGCTCGCCGTCGGTGC
>CAZDTB010000738.1:0-1884 GCA_964508075.1 uncultured Planctomycetales bacterium | reverse complement strand
TTTTGCAGTTTCTGTGGCGGCAGTTGCAGTTTGATAAGCGGTGTATGACTGGTCTACGGCGGCATTTATTTCTTGAGGATACTTCTCAATCGCCAGCAGGTTTTCCAGAGCCTTCTGAGCAATCTCATAGCGGGTCTCTGCTCCGGGTATACTCCAGTTTTCCTGAAGCTCCTGCTGATAGCGATCGGGCGCGATCTGCTTCATCAGGGCCACCGTGTCGTCCGGCTCCAGCACCTTCGTTTCCAGCGACCCCATCGTGCCGTGCAGCCGGATCACCGGAGGTCGCCCGACGTGCAAATGCAGGTCCGACGCGTTGCGCTTCACGCACGTTTCCAACAACCGATCAATGTGCAGTGTAGCCACCTGCTCGTCCTCGCTCGGCGGAGAAAGTCCGCCCGTTACTCATCCGCAGTGAGCACACCCTCCGCCTGAGTGATGCGCACGATCTCTTCCGGCGTCGTGATGCCGTTGAGAATCTTTGTTTTCCCGTCGTCCAGCAAGTTCTTCATGCCGCCCACCCGAGCCGCCTTGCGGATCTGACTGACCGACGCCCGATTGAACGCCAACTCCCGCAGTTCGCTATTGAGTACCATCAGCTCGAAAATGCCGAGTCGCCCTCGATACCCGGTGTTGCTGCAATTCTTGCAGCCCCGGCCTCGGAAAATCTGCTTGCCGCGAAGCTGGTCCTCCCCCAGATTCAGCAGCCGCAACATGTGCGGGTTGGGATTCGGATCGACCTCCTTGCACTGGCTGCATATCACGCGAATCAGCCGCTGTGCCATCACCGCCTGAATCGAACTGGCTACCAGGAACGGCTTGACACCCATCTCGATCAGGCGGGTCACCGCCGACGGCGCATCGTTCGTGTGCAGCGTGCTGAACACGAGGTGCCCGGTCAGCGCCGCCTGAATCGCCACGTCGGCGACCTCCAGGTCGCGAATTTCACCGACCAGGATGATGTTCGGCGCCTGACGCAACATGGCCCGCAAGATCCGCGCGAACGAAAGACCGATGTCGTCGCGAACCTGGCACTGGTTCATCCCCGTGAAGTTGTACTCGATCGGGTCTTCGGCCGTGATGATCTTTTTGTCCGGACGATTCAACTCCTGGAGCGCCGCATACAGCGTCGTCGTCTTGCCCGAGCCGGTCGGTCCGGTCACCAGAAAAATCCCGTTCGGACGGCGAATGATCTGCTGGAAAACCTGGTAATCGTCTTCCTCAAAACCGAGGCTCCGAACGCCGACGTTCGCGCCTTCCGGACGGAGAATACGCAAAACCACGCTTTCCCCGTGATAGCTCGGCAGCGAACTGACGCGGAAGTCAATGTCCTCGCCCCCGATCCGCATCTTGATTCGCCCGTCCTGAGGCAACCGCTTCTCGGCGATGTCGATGCCCGCCATGATCTTCAGGCGAGTCAGCACCGCCCCCTGCATGCTCTTCGGGACGTTGTCCCGCTCCACGCACACCCCGTCGATCCGGTACCGAACGCGCACGCGATCGACCATCGGCTCGACGTGAATATCGCTCGCCCGGGTGTTGACCGCCTCCGATATCATCAGGTTGATCAATCGAATGATCGGGGCGTCGCCCCCGTCAACGCCGCCGGCCACGCTCAGATCCCCCTCGGTCTCCAGCGTGCTCTCCTCGTCGATCGTATCCATGCTGTGCACGGTTTCCTCGATCTGGCCCTCCAGCGCAGAGAGGTACTTGTCGATGAACGTGGATACCTTGCTCGGCGGCGCCAGCGCGCATTCCACGTCGCAGTTCAGTCGGAATCGAAGAAGATCCGGAGTGTCCAGGTCCAACGGATCGGTCACGATTACCTTGAGCCGACCGTTGTCGTAAAGCATGGGCAGAACCTGGTGCTGACGAATCAGGTCGCGC
>CAZDTB010000737.1:0-1888 GCA_964508075.1 uncultured Planctomycetales bacterium | reverse complement strand
CGGCAATTCGAGCGCAGTCTCCAGCTCAGGACGCCCGGCGAGCAAATCTCCGATCCGAACGGCGTCGTAACCGGTAACCTCGGTTTCGTCCGCGAAGCCGAAATACCAACCGCTGTCACCCGTGGTCGTGCTCGTCACACGCTCCAAATAGGTGCGTCCGTGCTGACAGGCTCCGCGCGCCACGACGACCTTCTCGTCGGCAGCGATCGGCACGCGCGCCAGCTCCAGATCAGCGAGCGTCTCGCGAACAGCCGAGCCGGACTCGTCCGCCTTCAACCAGTCGAGTTCCGGCTTGGTGATCGGAGTACCGTCACGAATCGCCTGGGACGGAGTCTGCGCGCGGAGTCTCTGACGCGCTTCCGCCGCGCCGTGAGGCAACGCTGGAGCTTCGCGGGCCACCGATGCGAACTCTTCGGGGCGGCTGATGTCCTCCAAGGCCCCTGGGGGCACCATCGAGCGCTGTTCGCCGGGCGCTGTCGAGGAGGCGTACGCCTCAAGCGCTGCGACCATGTTATCAAGCTGCGCCAGGGCGTTGGGGACGTCGACCTCGAGCGCCTGGGTCATTCCCTGGGTGGCGGCCCGGCAGGAGAAGCTCTCCTCGTCGAGCAAGCGACTCCAACGGCGGACGCTGGCGAGCTTCTGCTTGGCCTCTTCGAGCCGGCGCTCCGCCGCGGCCAGCGACTTTTCCTCATCAATGTATGAATACTTACCGCCGAGGGCCGTCCTTTGCATTTTCTTTTGGTTGAGCGCGCTCTTGGCTCGGGTACGTAGCTCGGTCCGCTGGTCAACTTGCCGCTTCCAGTGATTGTGCTGTTCCTGCTCGAGCCAGAAACTCGTGCGCTGGATTTCGGCCTCGGCTTCATCCAGGGCGACCCTGACGGTTTCCGCAAACTTGCAGAAGGCGGCCCGGAACCTGGTGAGCGCTTCAACGGATTCGACCCGGACACGTTCGCCCATGCGGAGGTCCTAACGCTGCTGGAGATAATCCTCGATGTGCCCGGCTCGTTTCTGGAGGAACGCCACGTGCTGGTCGGTCGACTCGATGAACCGCGCGAGGGTTTTCATAGTCTGCTCGAATTCTTCGGTGAACTTGCGTTGCTCCTGGTCGCGCCAGGACCTTTCCAGACCGCGCAGCCGGACGTGCAGCCCGCTCATCAGGGCCTGCAAATCGCCGCTGAAACGGTTCAAGTCGCGCGCAAAGCGCCGCAACTCCGTAGGATCAACGTGAGCCTTGGCCATGATCACCTCCGCGCGGCGGAATTCACATCGCCCTCTCCGACCGCGGATCGCATTCGGACGCCGCTCAACCGCGGCCGATCGTCCACGCGCACATCTTACCAATCCAGCCTGCCAACGGGCATACGAGAGGCGGCCATAATGGGCAACGAATCGGGAGCCGGTCGTTGCGCAGCGCAACATTCTCGGTTGCTTGAAGTCCGGCCCGGGGGCCTTCGGCTCGTTCGGGATGTCGGGGGGAGCTCGGGCGCGGAGGATAGGTGAGGCGCCCCCACGCGACCAGGGGCACGCCAAGAAGCGGGGATCAGCAACGATGTAGGGTCGCAACCTGCGGTGGCTTTGGTACTATATATGACATCAGGGGTGACAGACCGTGCCCGGACATGCCTGCCCAGCTTTTCTGATGATCGGCACGCGGCGAGTGAGGCGGTGCGGAACAGCACAGATCCAGGCAGTTCTTCTCGGGGCGATGCTGAGCGGAGGTTGTGCTTCGTGGTACGCGGCCGACGCTGATCGCGAGGTGCACGCGGTGCTCGCATCGTATGAGGAGCGCACACTCGCCGACCGGGCCGAATGGGTACGGCAACCCGCGCAGCTAGCCGAGCCGGCCGCGCCTGCGTCCGCGCCCTCCGGCGCCGAAGACACGCCGGCC
>CAZDTB010000736.1:0-1890 GCA_964508075.1 uncultured Planctomycetales bacterium | reverse complement strand
TGCCTGCGCGAACTGGCCCCCGAACGAAACCAATACCAGCAGGAGCCCAGCCGCGCGCCACCAGCCGCCACCCAATACCTGCTCCTTAACTACTGCCATCGTGTCAACTCCTCGCGCAACCGGGCGTGCCCTGAGCGCGCGTGGTGGTTGCTGCTTCGTCGCGTTCCACTAGCGGTGGCGCCGCGCCAACATGAGCCCGCCGGCGAGCACTACCAACGCCAGGCCCGCAGGCTCCGGGACAATCAGGAAATTGCTGGTCCCGCTGGCCTGATCCTCTGCGGACAAGGTGAAGCTGTACTCGGCCTGCATGCTGACAACCGTGTCGCCCATCGAGACCCAGCCGCCGGTGTTGCCACCGTCTGAGATCGTGGTGTCGGTCGTCAGGCCCGGCACGAATTCTGCAAACACGGTGCCCGGCGGCACATTGTACCACGCCGCGTAAGCGCTGCCAGCGTCGCCCGCCAGACCCACCAGGCTAGCCGTTGGGTCGCCGCCGCTCTCGGTCAGCGTCACGCCCGCGCTGGCCGCCCCATCCGGATTCACGAGCGGGTCAAAGCTCAGAACCGCGCTCAGGATGGTCACGGTCGTATCTGCCGCTCCAGCCGTCACCGCAAAGCCGAGAGCGATCTGCGGGTCGCCGACAATGATCAGGTTCGCCTGGTTCAACGTCGCAACGTCACCCAGCGGGATGTTGACCCCCGCCCAACTCCAGGTGTTCGTAAGCGGATCGAAATCCACGTCTGCCGACGCGATCGACCAGCTTTCCGAGCCAAGCGCGCTCTCGACCTCAATCGCGAAGAACGTAGTTGACACTTCCCCGGCAAAGGCGGTTGCACTGCAGAAAGCGAACAGCCCGGCTGCAAGCACAACGGCCAACGTCCGAGGGAGACGGGCGCGGTTACCTTTCAGACACATTGCTCTCTCCTCCTCCTTGCACGTGCCTTGTCGATTTGTAGTAGCAAACCTTCTTTTAGCCTATTGCCGGTTAAAAGTCAACGACGATAACCCCATATTCCTCCTCCGCATGGGCAACCGGGCGCGACTCCCGGGCGGCCGCAGCCGGGATCGGTGGCGTAGTGCCCTGAGCCAGCTCCGCGCGGCGCCGCGGACCCGAAATGCCCCCTCGGCCAAAGAAATCGGGGCCGACTGGGTCGGCCCCGATAATGCGTGCAGAAACTGGCCCGCGCCGCGTCAGCACGGCGCGAGAGTATTTATCTTCGGCGCAGCAGGACCACAGCACCGAGCGCGAGCATCGCCAGCCCCGCGGGCTCCGGGACAATCAGGTAGTTGCCGGTGCTGCTGGCCAGGTCCCCCGCGGACAAGGTGAAGCTGTATTGCACCTGCATGTTGGAAACCGTATCCGGAATCAGAACCCAGCCTCCGGTGTTTCCGCTCTCAGACGTGGTGGTGGTCGTAGTCAGACCGGAAACGAACTCGGCAAAGACGGTCCCGGGCGCCACGTTGTAGTACGCTGCGTACACGCTGCCGAGGTCACCCGCGAGCCCCACCAGCGTGGCGGGAGGATTGTTGCCCGCCTCGGTCAGCGTCACACCGGCGCTGGCCGCCCCATCCGGGTTGACCAGCGGATCGAAGCTCAGAATGGTGCTGGTGATCGTCACGGTCGTGTCGGCCTCACCTGCTGCGATGGCAAACCCAAGCGCAATCTGCGGATCGCCGACCACCGTGAGGAACGCCTGCTCCAGCGTGGCAACCTCTCCCAGCACAATCCCCGTGCCCTCCCAATGCCAGGTCTGCGTGAGCGGGTCGTAGGCGACATCGTCGGACGCGATCGACCAGCTTTCGGAACCGAGATCGCTTTGTACCTCGATGGCGAAGAAGGTCGACGAAACCTCTCCGGCCCAAGCCGTGGCCGTAATGCAGAACAACACG
>CAZDTB010000735.1:0-1902 GCA_964508075.1 uncultured Planctomycetales bacterium | reverse complement strand
CGGTGGACTGTGATACTGTATTCTACGCACGCGCCTAATCCGGGTCGGGCATGTTCAGTACATCACCGGCGTAAATCCGATCACGTCGCTCCGCAATCTGCGGGTTCGCCGCCAGCAATACCTTCAGCGAATCCTCGTCGTCGCGGTTCCACTCCCGCCGCATGACCTTCATCAGCGAGTCGCCCCGCCTCACCTTGTAGTGCTTCATTGCGGGAGCCACCAGTCCCACGCTGGCAACCGTGTCGGCGGGCTCATCGGCCTCCCGGCCGGGCCGCAGCGCCGCCAGCAACCGCGCTCCCGACGATGAGACGTTCGCGACGATCGCCTCCGGAACCGACGTCATCGTCATCACCGGACTGCCCGGGCCGGCCAACGCCGGCGGCTCCTCCACCGGCTCCTCGGCCCACGCGACCACCGGCGCCTCCGGGATGTGCAAGGGGGGCAGTTCCGGCTCCGCCAGTTCGTACGCCAGCGGGGACGCCTCGGCAACTACCAGCGCCTGGCCTTCCCGCTGATCCTGCCTCTGCCCGCCCGCCAACACACTCGAACGCTCAAAACGCCCCGCCACCCTGGCCGCAGCTCCGCGCCGGCCCCGGCGCGAATCAACATCCGCCGCCAAGCCGGCGCTTAATCCCCCGGGCAAAGCGGGACCACGGACAATCAACGGCGTCGGTTGCTCGACGATTGGGCGCGCGACCTGACTCACCAGGCAGCTCATCCCGAAGATGAATCCCAGACTCGTCAACAACGCCACTTTTCCGCTCAGCGCCATCGCAGCCTCCTTGCCAGTCGCGCCGGCTGCCACTTGCCCTAGATTTCCGTACGCTCCGCCACCCGCAGCTTCGCACTGCGGCTGCGTGGGTTTCTCTTTCGCTCCAGGGCGTCGGGGACCACCGGCCGCTTCGTGACTTCCCGAAACGTGCCCTCCGCCTTCGCACCACGAACGAAACGCTTGACAATCCCATCCTCCAAACTGTGAAAGCTGATCACGGCCAGCTTTCCGCCCGGCCGCAAATACCGCGAAACCTGCGCCAGAAACCTCTCCAGGTTGTCCAGCTCGTGATTCACCGCCACACGCAGCGCCTGAAACACACGCGTGGCGGGATGAATCTTCCCGCGCACGACACGCTTGCCCGACGCCAACGCGGACGCGACCGTCCGCGCCAGCATCTTCGTCGTGCGGATCCGCCGCTCGTGCCGCACTTGACAGATCCGCTTGGCGATCTTTCGGCTGGCGCCTTCCTGACCAAAGCGGTAGAACAGGTCGGCTAACTCGCGCTCGCCCAGCCGGTTCACCAGGTCCACCGCGCGGTCCGTTTGCGTGCGGCTGAAACGCATGTCCAACGGGCCGTCCTGCTCGAACGAGAACCCGCGGCGTGGATCATCCAACTGGGCCGAATTCACTCCCAGGTCCAGCAGCATGTGGTCCACCTGCGTCAGGCCGGCGCGTTGCAAGCAGTCCGGAAAGTCGGCGTAGTTTCCCGCGTACAATTCCACGGTTTCGCCCACCGCATCGCCCAGTCGCCCGCGAGCCACCGACAGCATCTCCTCATCGAGGTCAATCCCGACGTAACGTCCGCCCGGAGATATTCGAGGAATCAGGACCGCCGCGTGTCCGCCTGAACCGACCGTCCCGTCCAGCACAACTGCGCCCGGCCGCACGTCCAGCAGGCGCAGCACCGACTCAGCCAACACCGGTTCGTGCCCGTGTCGCGACTCAGACACCACGCCCTACCGCTTTATTTGGCGCGCGGCAAAACTCGCCGCGCCAGGGGTATCCTGCTGGAAGAGCCCGCCGAAGACGGGTACAAGTACGACCAACCGCCAGGCTTGGGCGGCGAGAGAGGGGAAAAAGGGGTGGCCGACGCTTCTCATCCGTGAGTCGCGTGCGGCCCTGGGGGA
>CAZDTB010000734.1:0-1921 GCA_964508075.1 uncultured Planctomycetales bacterium | reverse complement strand
CGTCTCGGTCGGCGAGACGTTCAAGCTGGACGGGTCGAGAAGCGCGGACCCCGAGGGCCAACCGCTGGTGTATCGGTGGAGAGCTCACTCGCGCGGCATCCAGCCGCGGCAGAGCACCGAGCCGATCGTCGAGGTCACGGCCCCCGAGAAGCCCGGGAAGCATGAATACGTCCTGTACGTCATCGACGGCCTGCGCGCCAGCGAGTCCGTCAAGGTCACGATCAACGTCGTCGACGGTGAGGCGACAGCGGACGCCAGGTAATGAGTAACACGCGACCCAACTTCCTGCTGATCTGCGTGGACCAGATGCGGGCGGACCACATGGGCTGCGACGGCAACCCGGTCATCAGAACGCCACATCTGGATGCACTGGCGTCGCAAGGCGTGCTGCTGCGGCGGGCGTACGTCAACCACCCGCTGTGCATGCCAAGTCGCGCCACGATGTTCACGGGGCTTACGCCGCGCGGCCACCGGGTGCGCACCAACGGCATCAGCCTCGCTCCGACCATCCCAACGGTACCTGCCGCGCTGGTGAATGCCGGGTACGGCACCGCGACCATTGGCAAGGTTCATTTGACAACCTACGGCGCGCGGCCAGACTTTGCCCCGGACGGCTTGCCGCCGGAAGAGTTTCCCGAGCAGCATCGACTCTGGAAGGCCGGGCGAATCACGCGAGTGCCCGCACCGTACTTCGGCTTCCAGCACGTCGAGATAACCGTCGGTCACGGCCCTTGGGTTCAGGGGGACTACGCCCTCTGGTTACAGCGCGAACATCCCGAACAGTGGCAGCGTATGCAGTCCACGCGGCCCGAGCCGTCGCCGCTGGGCGCCGAAGAATGCGGAACCTATCCCCTGGAAGAGCAGTTGCACCACACGGCGTACGTCGCCGATCGCACGATTGCGTACTTGCAGCAGTGTCCGCGCGACCAACCGTTCTTCCTGGTGTGCTCGTTCCCGGATCCACACCACCCGTATTGCCCGCCGCGTCCCTGGGATCGCATGTACTCGCCGGCCGATGTGGTGCCGCCGGTGCAGCGCGCCGGCGAGCTGGATTTGCTGCCACCGCACATGCGCGTGGCCTATGAGCAGGGGCTGGAAACCAGCGGTCGCAGCAGCCCGGCGAAGATGTCGGAAGAGCACCGGCGTGAGATTCTGGCTCACACATACGGGATGGTCTCGCTGATCGACCATCACGTCGGCCGGGTCATGGCGGTGCTGGAGGAGCAGCGTCTGGCCGACGACACGGTGGTGGTCTTTGTTTCCGACCACGGCGACTTGATGGGTGACCACGGGCTGCACAACAAGGGGCCGTATCATTTCGATGGCGTGCTGCGGGTGCCGTTGATCTGGCGCTGGCCGCCGCGTTGTCCGCGCCGCGCGACAAGCGGCCTGGCCAGCTTGCTCGATCTCGCGCCGACGATGCTGGATCTCGCCGGTGTGCCGATTCCCACCGGGCCGGCGTCGGATGAGGCGCCACGGCAGCCACCTGCCTGGCCCGGCCGGTCGCTGGTGCCACTACTGCGCGGCGAATGCGACGCGGTGCAGGATTCGGTCGTCATCGAGAACGACGAGGACTACCTGGGCCTCCGGCTGCGAACGCTGGTGACGCCCACGCACAAGATCACCACGTATACCGGTCACCGCGGCCCCGAGCCATATGGCGAGCTGTTCGACCTGGCCAGCGATCCGCACGAGCTGGACAACCTCTGGGATGATCCCGCCGCCGCCGCGCTCAAGCGGGATCTGATCGTCATGTTGCACCACCGGTTGACCCAGACTGACGTTGCATTGCCACGGCGTATTGGTCATGCTTGACCCTGGCCTGCAAGCCTGCAGTAAGGCAGACGCTCGGAAGTGCGCCCGGACCGGATCCTGGGCTCGCACAGCAGGAGAACGTTCTACATGCCGAATCGAATTGGAG
>CAZDTB010000733.1:0-1945 GCA_964508075.1 uncultured Planctomycetales bacterium | reverse complement strand
TACAAGAACATGGCGTTCGGGCTGATGCTGCGGCGGCAGCACGGGGCGTGGGATAACCCGCTGGGGCTGCTGTTCGGCGGCGGGAAGTACAGGCAGGCACGCGAGGAGCGCAAGGACATCGATCGTCGCGTCCGGGCTGCCGCCGAGATGCTCGGCATCCAGGCGCTGCTGAACCGCCGACCGAAGGCCCTCTCCGGCGGACAGCGGCAGCGCGTCGCGGTCGGGCGCGCGATCGTGCGCGAGCCCAAAGCGTTCCTCTTCGATGAGCCGCTCTCGAATCTGGACGCCAAGCTGCGGATCGAGACGCGGGCCGAGCTGAAGCGCCTGCACCGCCGCGTGCAGACCACCACCATCTACGTCACGCACGATCAGGAAGAGGCGATGACGCTCGGCGATCGCGTGGTCGTGATGAAGGACGGCTTGATCTACCAGGTCGGCACGCCGTTCGAGGTCTACGAGCGCCCGGTCAACCGCTTCGTCGCCGGTTTCGTCGGCACGCCGCCGATGAACTTTCTGGAAGGCCGACTCGTCCGCGACGGCGGCAAGCTCATGTTCGACGAGGGCGACAACCGGCTGACCCTGTGCGACGCGCACCAGCAGCGTCTGGCGTCGTTTGTCGATCAGCCGCTGATCTTGGGCGTCCGTCCCGAGATGTTCACGCCCGCCAAGGACGCTAAGCCCGGCGCGACGCTGAGCGTCGCCATCGACGTCGTGGAGCCGCTGGGTGAGCGGATGGATGTCTTCGTCAGCACCAAGCGCCACGGCCACATCGTCTGCCGCATCGACGCCCGCCTGCCGGCCCAGGAAGGTGAGTCCGCGACGTTCGCGGTGGACACCGAGCGCGTACACTTCTTCGAGCCCGGCGACGAGGGACGGAATGTGAGCATGGCTCATCCGGAGTGACGGTCACTTCGCGCGATCGAACCTGCTGAATAGTCGGATCGCAACGCCATGGGGCTGAAGATCGCAAGACTGCTGCTGGGTGGTTGTATCGGCGGGCTTGTCGTCGGCCTGGTGTACTGCCTTTTTTTCGTGTGGCTCGCGGCCGAGCCGCTCAGCGGTTCACTCAGTGCACCGTATATCAGGGGAATGGCCTTCCTGTGCATGGTGCTGGGAGCGTTGTTGGCCTGGGCAAGCACGTGGTTGGCAAGGCGGCTATCCGGCTTAAACGGAGGAGTCCTGTGGCTGGGCGCGCTGACGGCTGCTGCTGCAACAGTGGAAGTCATGTGGATGTTTGACGTTGTTGACTTCGGCAACCTCCCATTGGACGAAAAACTCTGTCTCGCTGTGTCGTTCGTGGCGTTTGTGCTGGCGACGGGCTTGTTCGCCAGGACGCCGGATAAGCTGTTGCACTGACAACGCACGTTCTCGCATGTAACACGACTGCAGCCTGCGTAGTTCGTTGTAGCGGCCGGGCCCAGCGCCGGCCGAGGTTCCCCAACAGCGCTGTCCGACGACTTCGGCCGATACGGGGCCCGGCCGCTACCCCAGATCCCAAACAGTCACCAATCGCGATGCGCGCTATTCCGACTCGCTCTTGGCCAGCGCGACGGTGCCGAGCTGGGCGCCGAGGTTCATGGTTTCCAGCGCGCTGGCGGGAACGATGACCATCGAGCCTTTCTCCTTCAGGCCCTCGAACAGCATGTTCATCCCACGCAGGTGCAGGGCGATCGGATTGCCCTGATAGCGCTTTGCGGCTTCGGCGAATTTTTCGGAGATCTCGGTCTCTGCCGTGCCGAGGATGATGCGGGCGCGGCGTTCGCGTTCGGCCTGGGCCTCCTTGGACATGGCCTGCTCGAGCTGCTTGGGGATCTTGATGTCGCGGATTTCGACGGAAAGGATCGTGATGCCCCAGTCGTGTGTCTTGGCGTCGAGGATCTCCTGGAGCGTCTGGCCGAGCTCCTTGCGGTTTTGCAGGATGTCCGCCAGCTCGTGCTTGCCGATG
>CAZDTB010000732.1:0-1947 GCA_964508075.1 uncultured Planctomycetales bacterium | reverse complement strand
CGGCTCAGCCAAAACTAGGCCCACCGCCCCCACTGCCTCCGCCCCCACGGGATCGAGGCAGCTTTCGATCTCCTGGCCCCCTGATCTCAGTCAGGCGGATCCCGCGAATGATCCGATAATGTCTGTGGACGACAGGAGATAGCGTGACCGCAGTCGCCGGCGCGCGTAGCGCTGCTCGGGCCCGAATGCTGGCGGCATCGAAGGCCCGACGAGGCGGCACGCAGTGGTCTAGCAGGTGCGATGAGAGACGCTCCCCCGGACGAGCCTGTGCTGCTCGACGAGCTGAATCGCCTGCGCCGCCGAATCGCGGAGCTGGAGCGGGTCGAGCTGCGGCACGAGCGCATCGAGCAGAATTTGCGCGACAGTGAAGAGCGCTACCGCCGAATCACCGCCGCCATCACCGACTACATCTACACGGTGCGCGTGCACAAAGGTCGGGCGGCCGGAACCGCGCACGGGGCCGCCTGTGTCTCGGTGACGGGTTACACTGCCGAGGAGTTCGCCGCCGACTCGTTCCTGTGGATCAGCATGGTGCCTCAGGACGATCGGCCGTTGGTCAGGGACCAGGCGGCGCGCATCCTGGCGGGCGAGCAGGCCGACCCGATCGAGCATCGCGTGATCCGCAAGGACGGCAGGCTGCGCTGGGTGCGCAACACGCCGGTCCCTCATTACGACCATCACGGCGAGTTGGTCGCGTACGACGGCCTGATCCAGGACGTTACCGAGCGCAAACGTGCGGAAGAGGCCTTGCGCGAGAGTGAAGAGCGATTTCGGGCCATCGCCGACTACACCTGCGATTGGGAGAGCTGGTTCAGCCCGAAGGGACGATTGCTGTGGGTCAACCCGGCCGTGCAACGTTGGACCGGACATACCGAGGACGAATGTCTCGCCATGCCGGACTATCCCCTGTCCCTCGTACACGAGGAGGACCGGGCCAGGATGGCCGGCGTCTTCAGAGCGGCCGCGGCCGGGTCCTCGGGCAATGATGTCACCTTCCGGATCCGCCGAAAGGACGGCTCGATCGCCTGGATCGAGGTCTCCTGGCAGCCCATCTTCAACGACGATGGCATTTGCCTGGGATACCGCGCCAGCATGCACGACTTCACCGAGCGCAAGCGGGTCCAGCAGGAACGCGAGAGCTTGATACGCGAGCGCAAGGAAGCGCTGGCGACAGTGAAAACACTGCACGGATTGCTGCCGATCTGCTCGTCGTGCAAGAAAGTCCGCAACGACGCCGGTTATTGGGAGCAGATTGAGTCTTACGTTCGCAGCCACTCCGATGCCGAGTTCAGCCATGGGATCTGCCCGGAGTGCATGAAGCGGCTGTACCCGGGCTTCGGCTCCAACCAGTGCGAGGCCCAGACGCAAGGCTCCGCCGGCGCAGCCGCGGACGCGGCCTCCAAACCACACTCAGGGGGATGACATTCACTTGCCGAACGGCAATGATTAGCAGCATGCCCGGGAAGCAAACACTATCGAACCCGCCACGTCGTCCTCTGGGCTGGCCGGAGGTGCCCACCTGCGTTCGTCGCGTCTTGCAGCTCGGGACTTTGGTTTTGCTCGGCCCAACACTGACAGTCGGCGCGGACCAACCGAAGGTGACGATCGACGGCGGCGCGCGGGCCGGCAACCCCCAGTTCTATGATTGGAAGGTGACTAACCACCACACCTCACCGATCGTCTACCTCGAGTTTCCGCACTATCACGGCGATACGTTCGAGACCTCTGAGGGCTGGGCGCAGGAGTGGAAGAACAAGTCGGTGCTTGGCAGCACGGATGCCCCGGGTTGGGTTCGCACGAGTGTCGATGATCCGGGCCAGGGAATCCCGCCCGGCGGCCGGGCCGATTTCATGATGCGGCTGGCGCGTGCGGGCGCCTTGCCGCGCCCGGGAGAGGTCACGGTACGGTTTGCCGACGGAGCAGAGCTGATCATCGCCAACGTCGAAG
>CAZDTB010000731.1:0-1952 GCA_964508075.1 uncultured Planctomycetales bacterium | reverse complement strand
GAGAGCGCGGAGAGCGCAGAGTGTTGTTGAGACAGAAGTTGTGGCAGAATCCGAGGGCGTTTCGTTTTGAGAGTGTGCATCACCTGTCCTTCCGCGTTGGCTTCGCTAACATCTTTCCCATGCACCTCTCTGCGATCTCTGCGTGCTCCGCGGTGAATCATCCGGGCTAACTGCTGTCGGTCTGCGGTAGCCTTCCTTCGTCGTAAGCGACGCACAGGCGCTCGTACGCCGCCTGATAGGCGACAAAGCGTACGTGGTATTCGGGGCGCTGCTGGTCATCGGGAGCTTTGTCGGGGTGCCAGCGGTGTGAGAGCGTTCGCCAGGTCTCCTTGAGCTGCTCGCGCGACGCGGTCGGCGGGAGGTCGAACAGCGCCAGGGCGTCGGCTTCCGGAAGCTCGGCGGCACGGCGTTTGACTTGGTCGGTGACGACCTGGCGGTCTTCGCGCGTCGCCGACGTGCGCAGCCATTTCCAGTCCCACACGTCAGGAAGCATCGCGCCCAGGCTGGATCCCATCACGGTCATGGCCCGCGTGAACGGCTTGCCGCGGAGACGAAACAGCGTGTCGATCACCAGGCCGCCGGTGGCGGCGACCTTCCCGCCCACGCGAGCACTCTTTCGACGCTGGGCAGCGCGCTTGCCACGCAGCAAAGGCTCGACGTCGGCCTGCCACACTCGCCGGAGGAACCGGCCCAGGGCCGCGTCACTGCCTTCCGAGGATTTCGACATATCGGCTCCCGTTGCCACGACGGTGGTGAAGAAACCGGCCCGGGCAGACACCACCGGCGCGGATTTGTTTATATCATGCCTGCTGGCGGAATGGCAGTGGTCTTGGACTGAGAGTGCGGGCTGGTGGGCCAATTCACGGGACCGATGCTGGCTGAAGCCGAGGCGGGGGCGGCGTTGCCGATCGGGGTGACGGCCGCCTTTGCGATCGCGCTGGCAATCGCCGCACTGCTGGGTCGGCGCAGGATGCCGGCCGGATTGGCGGAGGGGACGGTAGTCGCGGCGGTCAGCGGTTTGGCAATCCTGCTGCTGGCGGTTGATTCGGCGGGAAACTTCGTGCGACCGGCGCTCGGCCACGTCCTGACGGGCCTGACGCTGCTCTGGTACGCGCTCAGCCGCGTCGCAGCACGACTGCCAGCTTGGGGTCCACCGGCGCGTCAGGGTTCGGAGTTGGCGGATTCGCAGAGTCAGCAGAGTCTGGTTTGGGCTGGCGCGGCACTGGTTTGTGGGTTTGCCGCGGTCGTTAACGCTGTTGCGACGCCGGGCGGATTGATGCCGGAAGGTTGGTCGGCGGGGGCGGGCGACCTGGTGATATTGCTGGTGTTGTCGGTGCTGGTGTGGGTGCTTCAGAAAGGTGCGTGGACGCCTTACCCGGCGATCGCGCTGTTGGCATGCCTGGTAGTGTCGCTGGTTCCGACCGAGGGTCTGCAGGCGCGCGCGCCGCTGTGGGGCGTGGGGCTGAACGCTGTCGCGTTGTTGTGCCTGCTGGTCGTCGTCGCCACGCTCCTGCTCGACTGGCAGCGGCGCCGGCGATGGTTGCGGGAACCGGAGCGATTGACCGAGCCGCCGCCAGCCCGGAGCGTGCTCTCGGCAGTGCTGGTCGGCGTGTGCGTCTTGGCCGGGCTCGGTGGATTGCTGTTTCGCGAAAGCTGGTTTACGCCGACCGCGGTGTGGCTGGCGGCGTTGGCGTGCCTCGTGATCGGCCATCTGCGAACCTGGCGCTTCGCTGGTGAGATTGGGCTGGTGCTGGTCGCGCTGGGAATTGTGTCGGCGTCGATGGCGTGGTTGGCCCCGGGTTGGCCAGGGGCCTTGTTCGGGCTGGGCCTCGCCGGCGTCTACCTGCTCTGGCTAGCGCGATTCTGGAATCAGCAATTGAATCAGGGGCAGGCCTGGACGAAGGCCGCGACGTTGCCGAGTGGGTTTCTGCTACGGTAGCGTTGCCAGAAAA
>CAZDTB010000730.1:0-1960 GCA_964508075.1 uncultured Planctomycetales bacterium | reverse complement strand
CGGGTACCGGGACTGGGCGACCTGCCGGTGCTGGGCGCGTTGTTCCGCTCGGCGGATTATCAGCTCGACGAGTCGGAGCTGGTGGTGCTGGTGACGCCGGAGCTGGTCGAGCCGGTCTCGCCGAACCAGGTCACGTACATTCCGGGCGGGGATTACGTGGTGCCCAACGATTTCGAGCTGTATCTGACGGGTGAATTGGAGGGCCGCAGCGGGCGTGAGGTACCGGTCCTGCGGCCGCGCGTGAATCAGACTTGGCCGGTGCGACCGGCCGAGCTGTACGGGCCGGCGACGGCGATGCAGCTGCACGGTCCGTTGGGTCCGGCGGGCCGGGAAGAAGGCTCATAAGAGAAGAGGAAGGGGAATCTCTGCGAGTCCCCTGGGGGTCGAATCAGCGGGGCGCGATCCTGCCAGCTGAACCGCGCCTGAAGCCCAAGCGCGCGAACGGCGATCAACTGCAAGCATCGACGAGAGCGGGAACCATGGTGAGTCGCAGCCGACCGGGCATGCCGCGGCCAATAAAGCGGTGGATTCTGCAGCGCATGAATCCTGTGTCCGATATCCGCATCGGCGAACCGCAATCCGCAATCGGCAATCTCCTGTCCAGAATCCCCCCGCCAATAAAGCCGATGAATCCAATGACATGATTAAGGGCGGCGCCCGGGGTCGGGCTACCGGGGCACGCCGGCGCGCCGGGGTTGGCCTCCGCGCCGAGCCCTTGGGCTGCGCACCGGGCCGGCGCGGGGTTCCGGCGGGTGGTGCGAGTGGGACTCCCGCCGAGTGTCCGTGTCCTTCAAGCAGGACACGCGCACTCGATTTGGAATCTCAGATTTGAGATCAATCGTGAGTCAGGGTATTCGGGTTATCGTCGTTAACACGGACGAACAGGTCGCTCCCGATCTGCGCGCCGTGCTGCTTTCGATCGAGGGCGTGCAGATCGTGGCCGAGATCGACGAGCCGGCCCTCTTGTCCCAGGCGCTCAGTCAGTTGCCGGCGGAGGTCTTGCTGGTCCATCTCGATCCGAACCCGGCGGGGATGATGGACGTGGTGGCCCCCCTGATCGAGGCCCACAAGGGCCGGATCGCCGCCATCGCCATGACCGACGACCGCGACGCCGAGCTGGTCATGCGAGCCATGCGGACCGGCATGAAGGAGTTTCTGTGGAAGCCATTCCCCGCGGAGCAACTGGCTGAAACCCTCCGCCGCGTCGCCCAAGAGACGAGCGAAGACGGCCGCCGCCTGGGCCGGCTGATCTCGGTGGTGGGCACCACCGGCGGAGCGGGGGCGACGCAGTTGGCGGTCAACCTGGCGGTCGAGCTGGCCCAACTGGAGCGTTGGCGGGGGGCCCCGGCCCCGGGCATGTGCCCGAGCCTGGCGGTGGTCGACATGGACCTGCGCTTCGGTCAGGTGGCGATGCAGCTCGACGCCCAGCCGAACTACACCCTGGGCGAGCTGTGCGAGACGGCCGAGCAGATCGACACGCAGATGATTGAGCGGGCGATGTTCAAGCACGCCACGGGGGTGCACGTGCTGGCCCGCCCGGGGGATCTCTCGCAGGCCGAGCGGATCAACGCGGGGCAAGCCGCGGGGGTGCTGTCGGCGTTGCAGGAGCACTATGACTTTGTCGTCGTCGATCTACCGGCGCGGTTCGATTCGAGCGCCCGGGCGGTTTTCGACATGGCCGAGACGTCCCTGCTGGTGCTGCAGTTGCTGGTCCCGTCGGTTCGCAACGCCGACCGGATTCTGCGCGAGCTGGCCAACACGGGTTATGCCCCGGAGCGGGTGCGGCTGGTCTGCAACCGGTACGGGCGCGAGTCGGGCTATCTCGAGCAGGGTGACGTGGAGGCGACGCTGAAGCGTCAGATCGAGTTCCTGGTGCCGGACGAATGGAAGGCGTCGGCGGCGGCGGTGAACATGGGGGCGCCGTTGCTGACGATCGGCCCACGGACGCGGCTGCGCCAGG
>CAZDTB010000729.1:0-1969 GCA_964508075.1 uncultured Planctomycetales bacterium | reverse complement strand
TCTTGGCGCGGGCCGCGGTTTCGGCAGCCTGACGAGCTTCGACCAGATCCGTCACGTTGATCACGTTCAGGATCACACCCCGATAGCAGTCATCCTCGAAGATCGGCTGCACACGCAGCGACAGCTGCATCCCGAGCAGCTCACGGTTGACCACATGCTGATCGCGGCTCTGCCCCGTCCGAAATGCGTCCAGAGCCACACGTAGACGCGCGGTCCCGTCCGTGTCCGCGTGAAACTTCCAGAGCGACTGGCCCACGATCTCTTCACGCTTCAGACCAACCTTCTTCAGAAACCAAGTGTTGACCTCCGTGACCACATCGTCGGCGTTTGCCACGACCACCCCCTCCTCCATGCCCTCGATCATCGCACGCAACTTCCGCGCCTCTTCCGCATTCGCCCGGTGCGCCTCGGCCAGCGCCATCTCAGTCTGCTTGCGGTCCGTGATGTCAATGCCCAGCTCAAAACGAACCATGCGCCCGTCCGGCCAACGGATCGCCCGGTCAACGCTCCGGTACCACCGGCGCGTGACCAGGTTCTGAAGCTCCCAGGTGTACGGACGACCAACGTGGGCCCCGAAGATGCGGTCGTTCGTGCAGAACGGACAGGGGGAATCCATGTTCTGCAAAACGTGGTGACACTTCTGCCCCACGCCATCCCCCCACTGTTTTCGGGCGCGGTTATTCATGTACAACAATTCATATGTGTTCGGATCCGCGACATAGACCACCTCGTCCATGCCGTCAAATATCGAAAGCAGCTGCTTACGCTCCGTGTCAAGCGTCTCTTCGACCCGCCGACGCTCACTGATCTCAAGCCGCAGTCGCTCATTCCCCTTCGTTAGTTCCTCCGTCCGCTGAGCGACGCGTTCCTCCAGTGAGGCATGTGCGGCGCGCAACCGCTCCGCCAGTGTATTGAAACTGGCCGCCAGCGCGCCGATCTCGTCCGCATGCCGAACCTTCACGGGCATGATCGACGCACTGTCCGGTTGGGCCGCGATCGCCCGGAAGTGCCCCGCGATCGCGGCAAGCCGGCGGGCCACCACCAGCCGGAACACCAGGAGGATGCCCCCGAAGAGCAAGACCAGGCCCAGGAGCATCGCCAGAGAATGGCTCGCCAGCCCCGCGGCCATCGCGGCCCGACTGCTGTCCAGTGGAATCGCGATCGTATCGAGGGCGACCACGTCGCCTACCGGCCGGTTGAAACCAGCCGTTGCCCCATAGCGCTCCACCAACGAGGCCGGAGCATCCTCAGGTCGACCGTGACAAGGCAAGCAGCTCGCTTGCATCCGTCGGGCGCTGAAGTGCGCGATGTAGTCCCGCCCACCCAGGTCGATTCTTCCCGTCCACCTGCTGATTTCCGGGTGGTTGTTGAAGTACTCGATCATGCGTACTTCGTCCGGCCCGGCTTGATTGGCAGGATTCCGCGGGTCGTCTGAGGAGAACTTGATGATGTAGTCGGGAAACTCTTGGCGGACCTTGTCAAAAATGCTGCGAGCAACGAACGATGTCGACATGGTCTCAGGGATGAATTCGTCGGGCGCAATGCTCTCCTCCATGACCGGCCGAATCTCTTCGGCAACGTAGCTGCGGATTGCGAGGTCGAACTCCAAGGCCAGCGCCGCCTGCCGGTCCACCAGCTCCTCAACGTGTTTGCGCGTATCAGCGTAGGTGGAATATACGTCGAAAGCTGCGAAGAGGACCGCAAGGGCACCCACGGTCAAGAGGAATTTCGTTGAGATGCTCTTCATTTTCCTGCTCGTGCGAGATCAAGACCGCCGGGAACGCCCGTGACGATGCCCGCGAGACGGGCCGCCGCCAGAAGGTTCAGCGCGCGCACGGCCCGGTGTAACGCTTGCATCGGACGGTCACAGGCGCGGCGTGAGCTATGCGCTAAGTCACTGGAGCGCCGCATGGGGTGTCCGATAAACCGAATCGGCTGGCGCTCGGCAGACGCACGGCCCAATCCTTGT
>CAZDTB010000728.1:0-1974 GCA_964508075.1 uncultured Planctomycetales bacterium | reverse complement strand
CGCGCGCGGGGAAGCGGTACGTCACGACGGCCGAGTCTGGGTGAATCTCTTTGTTGCCACCCGCGCAGGTCGCCTCGACGCTGCTCGGGGCGCCGAGTTTCAGGGCCGCAAACACGGAATCAAGCGTATGGCACCCTCGATCGCCCAACATGCCGCAGCCGAAGTCCCACCAGCACCGCCAGACCGCGGGATGGTAGCACGGGTGGTAGGGACGCAGCGGGGCCGGGCCGATCCAGAGATCCCAGTCGAGCGTCTCGGGCACCGGCGGCGTCTCGGTGGGTCGCTCGGTGCACGGCGAGCTCCACCATACATGACCGTGAGGCGTGTATGTCAGAGCGCTCCACGCGTCGACCTCGCGCACGTGTCCGATCGCCCCGTCCCAGATCCATTCGCAGATCAGGCGAAAACCCTCGGTCGAGTGGCCCTGGATCCCCATCTGCGCCGCGACGCCGGCTTCGCGCGCGGCCTTCGCGAGCATGCGGGACTCATAGACGTCGTGTGTCAGCGGCTTCTGGCAGTAGACGTGCTTGCCGGCGCAGATCGCGGCCATGGTGATGACCGCGTGCGTATGATCGGGTGTTGCCACGACAACCGCGTCGAGGTCCTTCTGTTTATCGAGCATCTCGCGGTAGTCTTTGTAGACCTTCGCCTGCGGGTATCGCTTGAACGTCTTGGCGGCGTACTGGTGGTCCACATCGCACAGCGCGACGATGTTCTCGCTCTCGAGCATCTTCAGATTGGACGCGCCCATGCCGCCCACGCCGATGCCGGCGATGTTGAGCTTTTCACTCGGCGGCGTCTGCCCTGGCCCACCCAGCACGTGTCGCGGCACGATCGTGAACAAAGCAGTCGCCGCACCTGCCCCAAGAAACTCCCGCCGGCTGGTCTTTCGCGACTTCATTTCTCAATCACCTCCACAATGCCCACGTCGATGTACTGCCCGCCGCCGGTCTGTTCGCAGTGCACCGCGATCGTGTTCTCGCCGGCGTGGAGCGCCTCGCGCCCCTCCGGTGTCGATGGGAACAGTTCGTAACTAACCGTGTAGCCGGTCGCCACACACGCCAGCACACCGTTGATGTAGATCTCCACGTCTTCGTCATGGTGCACGAGCAGGCGCAGAGCGGTCGACGGCTTCGCGGCCAGCGTGAACGAACGCCGCAGCCAGATCTCGCCGGTCTTCCACTCGGTACGCACGACGGCCCCGGGCGTGCCTTCGGTGCCGAAGCCGCCGAGCCCGCTGCCCCACGCCGCATCGTCAAAGCCCGGCTTGAACCAGTCGTCGCCCGGCTTGTCCACCGTGTAGCGCCATTCCAGACCCTGCTCGCGCGAAGAGGGAACAACGGTCTTGATCACCGGCGGCGGCAGGTGCAGCCGGGCGTGGGCCGCGGCGAGCTGCTCCACATCGGGCTTCACAATCGCCCGGTCGTACGTCATCAGTCCGTTGCACTCGGTCTCCACGTCAGAGACCTGCGTATAGACCGCGGCGCAGAGTCCCGGATCGCCGATGAGAAAACGCAGGCGCTCGATCAATCGAACGTAACGCTCGGTCAGCTCCTCACGCGACGTCAGGTTGCGATAACCCCAGTTCTTCTTGTCCGTCCACGTGTGACCTTCGAGCGGCAGGCCCAGGCCGCCGAACTCGCCCAGCACCGCGGCGCGCTTCTCCTCCGGCTTTGGCGACGCCGGACCGGGATAGGCATGGACGTCATGAACGTCGCCCACGCCGCGGTCGGTCCAGCCGCTGGCGCTGTTGACCAGCCGGGTGGGATCGAGCTTGCGAACCCAGTCGGTCAGCCGGGCGGTGTCGTACTGCCCCCAGCCCTCGTTGAACACGACCCACATGATGATCGACGGGTGGTTGAACTTGCTCTCGATCAGCCGGCGCAGCTCGAGCTCGAACTGCTGCGCGGACTCGGGCGAACGCTCCAGATCAGGATCGTTGCCGCCGATGTACCTGTCGCCGCTGGGCATGTC
>CAZDTB010000727.1:0-1987 GCA_964508075.1 uncultured Planctomycetales bacterium | reverse complement strand
CGGCTCGCTGTCGGATCTGGACTTTCAGCCGGACCTGCTCGTGTGGGATCGGGCCCGCAGCGAACACGGCAACTGCATGGGGCGGCGATGCGCCCACTTCGGCAAGTGCTTTTACCAACGGGCTCGTCGGCGAGCACACAACGCGGACCTGCTGGTGGTCAATCACGCGCTTTTTTTCTCCGACTTGCAGGTTCGCCGGGGAGGGGCGGGGGTGCTGCCGGACTATGATCTGGTGGTACTGGACGAGGCCCACAACGTCGAATCCGTCGCGAGCGATCACTTCGGCATGTCGGTGACGGACCGGCAGGTGTACTTCCTGCTCAATGTCCTGTTTAACGAGCGAACGGGACGAGGTCTGCTGGCGGCAGGAGAAAGGAAACAGGCCATCGAGGCGGTCGAGCAGGCCAGGCGAGCGGCTGAGGCGTTCTTCGACGACCTGAGGCGCTGGCAGGAGAAGTCGGGGTCGAGCAACGGGCGGCTGCGCGAGCCCAATGTGGCAGCCGACCCCCTCTCACCGGCGCTGAAGGAGCTGGCGGCCGCCGTGCGGCACGAGCGAGGGCGGGCGTCGGCCGAGGAGGAACGCTTCGAATACAACAGCTACATGGAACGAGCCTCGGCCCTGGCTGAAGCCGTAAGCGATTTCATCGGTCAGACCCACGAGGACCATGTGCACTGGTTGGAGACGCCCGGGGGACGCAGGCCGCGGATCAGCCTGCGTGCGGCGCCGATGCACGTGGGGGCGCTGTTACGGCAGACCCTCTTCGATCAGGTGTCCACCGTGGTTCTGACCAGCGCCACGCTATGCACGGATCAGCACAACGGTTTCGGTTACATCCTCGACAGGCTCGGGATCGCCGAGGCCGAGTGTCTTCGGCTAGGCAGTCCGTTTGACTACCGCCGCCAGGTCACCGTGTACGTGGAGGCGGGGCTGGGCGATCCGAACGATTCGCAGCGATTCGTTCCCAGTGCGGCCAAAGCGATCGAGAAGTACCTCCGGATGACCGGCGGTAAGGCCTTCGTCCTGTTCACCAGTTACCAGATGATGAACGCCATGGCGGACCGGCTGAGTGACTTCTTCGAATCGGAGGGGGTCGCGTTGATGGTACAGGGGCGAGGGATCCCCCGGACGCTCATGCTGGAGCGTTTCCGCCAAGACGTGGGCAGCGTGATCTTCGGCACGGACAGTTTCTGGCAGGGCGTGGACGTCGTGGGCGAGGCCCTGTCGAACGTGATCCTGGTCAAGCTTCCGTTTGCGGTGCCCGACCTGCCTCTGGTGGAGGCGAGGATGGAGCACATTCGTGCGGCGGGAGGCAATCCCTTCTTTCAGTACCAGTTGCCGGAGGCGATTTTAAAGTTCAAACAGGGATTCGGGCGTCTGATTCGCACCAAGCGGGACCGGGGGATCGTGGTGGTGCTGGACGGGCGGATCGTGCAGAAAAACTACGGTCGGGCGTTTTTGGGGGCGCTGCCGGAGACCGAGGTGGAGATCAATCGGGAGCCGATCTAGCGCCGATCACCCATGCGAGGCCCGTTCACCGCGAATCAACAGGATTAGGCAGAGATCGCCTCGCTGTGCCCACTCGCTCGTACGGCAGGCGGGCCCAAAGTCGCTACCCCTGACATCATTCATGAGAATAGGCTTGTGCCTTGGTGGGTGCCGGCCGGTCACCGCGGAAGCGGTGGGTCCCGTGACGCCTGAAGTCACGACTCAAGCCGGCGTGGCGGCCGCCCGCGCGAGGTTGGGAGGGTGGTTGATGGGTTGGGCCAGGCGCCTGTAGAATACGCAAGTTGTTGGCAGATAAGATGGTGTGATGCTTGCCCGCCGAATCATTCCCTGTCTGGATGTCGATCAAGGCCGCGTGGTCAAAGGGGTGAACTTCGTGAACCTCCGAGACGCGGGCGACCCGGTGGAGACCGCGCAGCGGTACGAGCAGGAGGGGGCGGACGAGTTGGTGTTTCTGGACATCACAGCCAGCCACGAGAAGCG
>CAZDTB010000726.1:0-1988 GCA_964508075.1 uncultured Planctomycetales bacterium | reverse complement strand
GGCACCCAGGCTTCCCGGTAGGCGTCGGTGAAGGCCAGGAAGGGCGCGCTCGCCACCAGACAAAGCGCACTGCCCTCCGTGCCTTCTCCCACGCTGTTCGCCACGAACATGCAGCTCGTGAAGCGCGGACCGGAATCTTCGCTGTACACCGCGCCGCCGCGCGAAGCCGCCGCGTTGTTGGCAAAAACGCAGTTCTGGAAGTGGGGCTCACTCTGCTCGCTGCAGTGCACGGCCGCGCCGCGGTCGCTCGATGTGTTGCCTGTGAAGATGCAGTGACTGAACGTTGGGGTGCTTCGGCTTCGGCAACGTGCCGCTGCGCCGAGAACCGCCCGAGCGTTGTAGATCGTCAGTCCGGCAATCGTCGTTTCGGGACGTTCCCCCCACGCGATGCTGAAAATACGTCCCTGACTCTTGTCGTTGGCCTGCCGGTCTATGATCGTTGTCGCGACCACGGCGGGGTCAAGCGGGTCGATGCTGCGCAGAGTAGTCGGTTTCCCACGAAAATTGATCATGTTGAACCCCTCGTGGGCCGTATGCACACCCGGTAGGACAATCACGACGTCCGGCTCGAGCCAGTCTGCGAGGTCGATTGCGGCTTGAATCGAGGCCTTGGGCCCGTGTTCGCCATCCCATTCCGCGGCCAGCCCGTCCCAGGAATCATCGCCGTCGACCGCGACGTAATACGTTTCTGGCGGCTGGATTGGATTGCTGCCCAGCTCGTATTCGTGGACATTAAGCCAACCGTCGGTATCACTGTCGATATCCGGCGTGCCTTCGGTCGGTGAGCCGAAATAGAGCTGCTCCCACCAGTCGGGGAGCTGATCCGCGTCCATGTCGTAGAATTCGTCCGGGCCGATGTCCACACGCTCGTCGCCGTCACGTGGCTCGCCATCGACGTCAACAGTGTCGGTGTATACGCCGTTGGGATCGCCGGCATCGATGCAGGGTGAATCCCCCAGCAGGTGCTTGCCATCAGCCGTGATCATCGGTTCTTCGTCGATGTTTCCGACGCCTTCCCACCCGCCCTGGACAACGGAGTACGTAATTATCGGGACACCCGAGCTGGCCAGGTGTATCTCTTCGGGGCAGTCGGACCAGAAAATGCTGTTGACTATCGTGGGATCCGGCCAACTGGTCCAGTACAGACCGCCCCCGCTGTCTGTGGCGTGGTTTCTGGCAATCGTGGAGTTACTGATCGTGAGAGTCTCGCTCCACCCGTAGATGCCACCTCCGTATTGGGCTGTGTTGAATGCGATTGAGCAGTTGCTTAGTGTCGTGATGCCCCAGGCGTCGCAGTATATTCCACCACCGTTCGCTCCCGCGAAGTTGTTGCTGATCTCACAGCCGGAGACGGGTGTGTTGCCGCTCGTGCCATACTCCGGCTGGTAGTACCAGCCACCACCGTTCCCGCCGGCCGAGTTGCCGACGACTTTGCAGTCTTCCAAGCGCGCCGACTGTACCCAGCCAGCGTAGATTCCGCCTCCGTCTCCAGCCGCGATGTTGCCCTCAACATTGCACCCTGTGAGCGCTAATGAGCCATATTGATAGTAGATGGCGCCGCCGCAGTTGGCCGTGTTGTCCGAGATCGCGGAATCTTCGATCGTTACGTGGCACTCATCGGTGTAGATACCACCACCGTGCGTCGCTGTGTTCCGCGTGATAACGCATTCACGAATTGTCAGACATCCTCCAGTACAGGAGATGGCGCCGCCATCGTACGCGTCGTTGCTTGTCAGGATGCAGTCCAGAATCGTCGGGCTGCTTTCTTCGCAGGCGATCGCGCCGCCGGTGTTCGCCGAGTAGCCGTTCGTGATCGTGAACCCACAGATGACCGCGGCCGACGTCTCGCCCGTTCCGAGATAGAAAGCCCGACCGACGCCGGCGCAGTCGATGATGCATTCCTCCGGTCCGTTCTCGCTGCGCAGCACGAGGTCCTTGCCGAGGAAATCGACGTCGGTATTGCCGTCGCCAGTGTACGTGCCGTCGGC
>CAZDTB010000725.1:0-1994 GCA_964508075.1 uncultured Planctomycetales bacterium | reverse complement strand
TGCTGGTATCCGCTCCGCGAGCTGCCGGGTGTGAAAAACGCCAACCATGAGGCGGCCGTCGATCTGGAATTGGCCAACGAGGACACCGCCGTAGTCGCGTTCAATGCCACCGCGTCGCGCCCGGGTGCCAGCGTCAAGTTGACTGCCGGCGATGCCACCGTCTTCGAGGAAGTTGCCGAGATCGCTCCGGATCGGCCCTATCGAAAAGAGATCGCCATTCCTGCTGGAACCGAAGAGGTGGACTTGCGAATCTCACTGGTTTCATCCGCAGGCGAGGAGCTGATCGCGTATCAGCCGGTTAGAAGGGAGCCGGAACCGATGCCCGAGGTCGTCCAGCCGCCGCCTGAGCCGGAGGACATCCAGACCGTTGAGGAGCTCTATCTTGCGGGCCTGCGGCTGGAACAGTTCCACCACCCTTCCAGGAAGCCGCAGCCCTACTACGAGGAAGCCCTGCGCAGGGATCCGGGCGACTACCGGGTGAACGTGGTGGTCGGGATAGACTGCCTCAAGAACGGGTTGTTCAAGCAGGCGGAGGATCACTTCCGAGTCGCTCTCAAACGCGTGACGGCGAATTACACCCACCCGCGAGACGGCGAAGCATATTACTACCTGGGCGTGGCCCTTCGATTCCAGGGGCAATACGCGGCCGCTTACGACTCGTTTCACAAGGCGACGTGGAGCCATGCATTTCACACTGCGGC
Organism: uncultured Planctomycetales bacterium; assembly: GCA_964508075.1. Taxonomy (GTDB): domain Bacteria; phylum Planctomycetota; class Phycisphaerae; order UBA1845; family Fen-1342; genus JALSRY01. Next base: position 1,293 of record CAZDTB010000725.1, on the reverse strand, counting down.
CTACTATCAGCTAGCCGAATTGGATTGTCGGCGGGGGGATTTTGCGATCGCATCGGAGCACGTAGATCGCGCCATCGCCACGAATACCTGGGCCAACCGGCCTTTGAACCTCAAGAGTGCGATTCTCAGGCAGATGGGCCGGGTCGCAGAGGCGCAGCAGGTGAGCTCGTCGGTTCTCGTTGACGATCCGCTCGACTTCTGGGCCGGATACGAGCTTCAACTGGCGTGTTCGGCGCTGGGGATGAGCAAGCGGGCGAGCGACGGGCTGGCGACGCTGCGCAGGATTATGCGGGGCGATGTGCAATCCTACCTGGAGCTGGCCGTCGATTACGGCAACTGCGGCTTGTGGGATGAGGCGATCGGCGTGCTTTCGTTGGCGGCCGATTCAGACGAACAAGTCCTGAGCACATTCCCGATGGTGTATTACTATCTCGCGCACTACTACGACTGTAAGGGAGAGCCGGAAACCGCGGCCCGATACCACATTCGTGCGGCTGAGATGCCCGCGGACTACTGCTTCCCTTTCCGGCTGGAATCGATCGACGTGTTGCGGACCGCATCCGAGAGGAATCCCGCCGACGCCCGGGCACCCTATTACCTTGGCAATCTCCTCTATGACCATCAATCGGAGAGCGCGATCAACGAATGGGAGCGGGCCAGGGACCTCGATGGTGCGTTCCCGACCGTGCACCGGAACCTTGGCGTCGCGTACCGCCAGGCGCAGCAGGATGTCGAGAAGGCCCTACGCTGCCTGCAACAAGCGGTCGCGTGCGATGATAAGGATCCGAGACTGTTCTATGAGCTGGACGTTCTGGCCGAGGAATCCGGCATGCCCGCCGAAGAGCGGTTGGAGGTTCTGAGGAAGCATCATGCCACCATCGTGAGCCATAACGATGCGTTTTCAAGAGAGATCCTTCTACTCACGCAGCTTGGTCGTTATGACGAGGCGATTGAGTTTCTGACAACGCATCACTTTCGCAAATGGGAGGGTATCGGCAACATCCATAGCACGTATGTGGACGCTCGCCTCTTGAGAGGATGGGAGCGTTTCGAGGCGAGACGATACGAAGAAGCGATCAGCGATTTTGAGGCGGCGCTCTGGTACCCGGAGAACCTGGAGGTGGCCGAACGTTACGACGGGGGACGATCCTGTCAGGTGAATTACTGGATCGGGGCGACATACGCGGCCATGGGTGCAGTGGAGACCGCGAAATCGTTCTTCGAGAAGGCGGCCCACGGCGCGAAGCCCCCTTCCGGTGGATCAGAGCTCGGCTATTACCGGGGCCTGGCGCT
>CAZDTB010000724.1:0-2007 GCA_964508075.1 uncultured Planctomycetales bacterium | reverse complement strand
AACCTTTACCGTGACATCGATCCCGACGACGTGGCGTACGCATTCGGCGAGGAGTATGACCGCGACGCCGACTACCCGGGTGAGCTCGCGACGCTGGGCCAGCCCTATATCCTGCGTGACCACCGCGGCGTCGTTGTCCGGGTCAACCCGTTCCAGTACAACCCGGTTGCACGCACGCTGCGCGTGTACACCGAGATGACCGTCGCGATTGTCGGCAGCGGCGCCGGGGCGGTGAATGTGTTGCAGACGCCGACGCGCGAGCGCGAGCTCAGCCTCGCCTTCCATCAGCTCTACAAGCACCAGTTCCTCAACTACGAGAACCGCCTGCGCTACGATCCGATCGACGAAGAGGGCGAGTTGCTGGTGATCTGCTACGACGCCTGGATGCCGAACGCCCAGGTGCTGGTCGACCACAAGAACTCGATCGGCCTGGACACGACCATGGTCGGCGTGTCGTCGATCGGGAACAACGCGACCGCGATCGGCAACTATATTCAGGACGTCTACGACTCGAGCGATCTGGCGTTCGTCCTCTTGGTCGGCGATTCTACCCAGATTGCCAGCCCTTACGCCTCGGGCGGCAGCGCCGACCCCACCTACGCCCTGGTGGACGGCGGTGACCACTACCCCGACATCTTCGTCGGGCGCTTCTCTGCCGAGAACAGTTCGCAGGTCGACACCCAGGTCGAGCGGACGATCGAATACGAGTTGATGCCGGCTACGCTCCAGGACTGGTTCTGGCGCGGCACCGGGATCGCCTCTTCGCAGGGCGCCGGCATCGGCGACGACGGTGAGGCCGACTGGGAACATATGAATAACATCCGCACGGATCTCCTCGCGCACGGCTATACCGTCGTGGATCAGATCTACGATCCCGGCGCCTCGGCGGCGGCGGTCAGCAATGCCGTCAACGCCGGCCGCGGCACCATCAATTACTGCGGCCACGGCAGCACATACTCATGGTCTACGTCCGGCTTCTCGGTCTCCAACGTCGACGCCCTGGTGAACGACAACATGTTGCCGTTCATCACCAGCGTCGCGTGCGTGAACGGGCAATTCGCCGGTTACACCTGCTTTGCCGAGGCCTGGCTGCGCGCGACGCATAACGGCGAGCCGACCGGCGCGATCGGCATGTACGCCTCCTCGGTGAACCAGTCGTGGGCCCCACCGATGTGTGCCCAGGACGAAACCGTGGATCTACTCTGTGCCGAGGCCTACTTCAGCTTCGGGGCGCTGTGCTTCGCCGGCTCGTGTCAGATGATGGACGAGTACGGCTACGACGGGATCGAGATGTTCGACACCTGGCACGTCTTCGGTGACCCGTCGGTGTGCGTGGTCGGGGTCGCGGAGTCACCCACCGGTCTGAAAGTCACCGGCGACGATCTGGCCGCCGCCGGGCAGAAGGGTGGTCCGTTCACGCCCGACAGCACGGTTTACGAATTGGAAAACAAGAACGAGACGCCGATGGACTATGAGGTCACGTCATCGGTGACCTGGATTGATATCGCCGACGCCGGCGGCACGTTGCCGGCCCGCGGCATCATCGAAGTGACCGTTTCGCTGAACGATGAGGCGAACGATCTGCTGCACGGGTTGCACGAAGGCACGATCTTCTTCACCAACCTGACCGACCACGACGGCGACGCCGAGCGCCCCGTCTCGATCGACGTCGACGACATGCTGCCACGCCACAGCTTCCCGATGGACAGCGACCCCGGCTGGTCCACCGAGGGGCAGTGGGCCTTCGGCGCGCCCACCGCCGGCGGGAGCCACTACGGCGATCCCGGCCAGGGACACACCGGCGGCAGCGTCTACGGCTACAACCTCCTGGGCGACTATCCCAACAACATGCCGCCCTACTGCCTGACCACCACCCCCATCGATTGCACCCACCTCTCCCTGGTCGAGCTGCGCTTCTGGCGCTGGCTGGGCGTCGAGCGATGGGATCACGCGGCCGTCGAGGTCTCCAACGACGGCAGCAGCTGGACCCAGGTCTGGGCAAACCCC
>CAZDTB010000723.1:0-2007 GCA_964508075.1 uncultured Planctomycetales bacterium | reverse complement strand
TCTGCGACGCGGGGTGTCCAGGAGGGCACTCGATTGGCGGATGAGCGGGATGCCGAGGCGCGGGCCGCACAGGTGCCGACCGGTTCGGCCGAAGTGATCAACGAGGCGGAACGGAACATGGAAGGTACCAGCCGGGCGTTTCGCCGACAGGTCGCGCGCGAGGGCGCCACCAGCGAGTTCCGGGAGGCGCGTCAGGCTCATCGGCAGGCTTTGCAGAAAGAGGGGGCCGACCCCGTGTGTCGCGGTTCACGCGGGGCCGGCGCGAGATCAGAATTGCAATCCGAGCCCAAGTCGAACGACAAATCGGACGCTGCATCGGTGACTAAGCCGCGACCCGCCGAGGGTGGCTCCGTCAAGGCGTCTGCGGCGAAGGCCGCGTCCGGTTCGTGGGACCCGCGCGGGGCTACCGCCGCGACGTCCGCGCGGGTGGCGACCCCTCCCGGTCATGCGGTCACGAGCAGCGCCGGCAGCCCGACGGTATCGACCGCCAAACTCACCAACACGGTTGCCGCTCGCGGCCTGCCAAATGCCGTCGGTGCGACTCGGACAGCGGTTTTCCAGCAAGGACAGGCGGGCGTCAAGCCGGGCGCGGCGGGCGGCGCCAAAGGCATTGCTCAAGGACCCACCGCTTCGCTCGCCGCACGCGGCTCAGCGAGAGGCGGAACATTCTCGGCGGTGAGAGCAGACGGATCGCGAGCGGCAGAAAATGCCGACCGGACGGCGAACATCGCGCGGATCGTGCGCATGATTGCCCAGCGCATCCGCGGCGAACGTTCGCATACGGTCATGCGTCTGGAGCCGCCGGAGCTCGGCAGCCTGCGGCTGCAAATGGACTTAAAAGGCGAGGCGCTCGCGCTGCGCATCGATACCAGCACACACGTGGCACACCGTTTGCTCTCGGCGGATGTTGACCGACTGCGACACGGGCTGGAAGCGTCGGGCATCCAGTTGGAGCGGATCGAGGTGCGGCCGCCGACGCAGGGCCCCGAGGTCAGCGAGCAGGGCGGTGCGGAGCAGGGCGAGACACAGGGGGAAGCAGAAGAGGGGTCCGGCGAGACGGATGCGGAGCATCCGCAGGAGCACGGAAGGGATTCCCACCCCGCGAGATCGCCTGAGCGTGCGACTGGCGGAACCGATCCGGAACCGGCGACGGAGTCGCTGGTGAATCTCGTCGCGTAGGCATGTGCGGAGCGCGGCCTGCGCCGGTCAAGATCGGTCGAGTATTCCCATGGAAATCAGTGCAATCGGCGCGGCGCCGGCGGCGACCCAACAGCGCGGTCTGGCCGGCCTGGCCAGCGAGGACTTCTTCAAGATCCTGGTGACCGAGATGCAGAACCAGGATCCGTTCGCGCCCTCTGACAGCTCGGATCTCATCAGCCAGGTTTCGCAGATCCGCACGATCGAGCAATCCGACGCGCTCACGCGTACGCTCAACCTGCTGACCCAGCAGCAGCGCATGGGCGGGGCCACCGAGCTGATCGGGAAGTTCGTCCAGGCCATCGTGATCGGTCCGGACGGCAGCGAGATGCTGTGCGAGGGCGTGGTCACGAGCGTGTTCTTCAACGCCGACGGGTCAGCGGTGCTCGAGCTCGATACCGGTCAGGCGACTCTGGCCAGCGACGTGGTGCGCGTCACGACGCTGGACCAGGTTGAGCAGGAGCTGACCGAGTCGGACGAGAGCAGCGACGAGGACGATGAGACTGACGAGACCGACGGTGCTCAGTGACTATCCCAACACGGATTGGGAGTGCCACAGGCGGCTCGTCCGCCAGCGCACGGGCCGGCAAGCTGCTCGCGGCACCCGCTTTGAGATAGTCTCTCAGATCGATGTCGGTGATCGTGCGGCGGGATGCGGAGCCCGAAGCGGAAGCGGGTGACAGGCTCCGGGCGCTATTCGTGCAGGATGCTCGCCAGCGGTTCGGGCTCGGTTCGCGGCGTGTTGGAGCCGGGGCTGGGACGTAACAGAGTCGCAAGGTTCGAGGGTTTGAGATGGGATTGTCAACCGCG
>CAZDTB010000722.1:0-2010 GCA_964508075.1 uncultured Planctomycetales bacterium | reverse complement strand
CACTTACCCATCTGCCGCTGGGCCCAGTCTTCCCAACTGTTCGAGCCCATGCCCAGCAGGTACTGGTACTGGTGGAAGTAGTCGTAGACCGATTGCTCGACCCAGAAGCCGACGATGATGCCGTTCGTGCGATCGGCGATCTCGTTGTTCGCTTCGCTCGGCTCGTCCAGCAGGTCGTCCGGATCGGCGGTCAGCTTGACCCAGTGGTCGCCGTCTTCGAACGTCCACGACCAGGTCACGACGCGTTCCTCGCCGCCGGCGATGTTGGTGAGCGTGCCGCTCGCGACGGTGTCATCGTCGAGGTTCCAGCAGTAATCGACGGACGTGATGGCTCCCGGTCCCCAGTTCTTGATGTGGCCGTGAAACGTGACCATGTCCCCCGCCTCCGGGTTGTTCGGCGTCGCGTCATAGTCATATCGCGGCGTACGCTCGATAAACGTCACGTCCAGATCGCCCGCCGGGATGGCCAGCGCTGCGCCCGGCAGGCCAACGACCAACAAAAAGGCCGCGTGGGCGGCGAAAACACGGGTGCTCTTGCGAAGCGGCGACATTCAGTTCCCTTTCGTCGTCGTACCGGGCTACTGTGCTCACGGTGGCGCCCGGTACATTCTAGCACGTTTCGAGGTGGATTCTGCGGCGAGTCGGGGCCCGAAGGGCGGCAGTTTAGAACCTCCGACATAACGGGGCAGCTCGGGCGTCTCGCCCGAGATCCCACAGGCGGGACGCCTGTGCCACCTTGGTTTTGTTGGGCGCGTTTAATGAAAATTCCGCGAACGATGCGTGACCTTCGCTAGGCGCTCCGACAGATCGTGAAACCGCCGGACGATCACGTGGACGACTTCGCCCTGACGCTCGATGTGACCCTCGGCGATCAGGGCGATCTTGGCGCGGGCGATGCGGCGGTCGCGCTTCCACACGTTGGGGCGGATGACCAGATTCGCCATCCCGGTCTCGTCCTCCAGCGTCATGAACACGAGGCCCTTGGCCGTGCCGGGACGCTGACGCAGCGTGACCAGCCCGGCGACCGCGACGGGCTGTCCGTTGCGCAGGTGCTTGAGCTGTTCCGCGCGGGTGATGCGTAACGGCCGCGCGGGGGCGCGGGCCGCTACATTTGTGGCACCGGCGTCTCGCCGGTGGTCTCGGCCGGGACAGAGCCCGGCCGCTACGTTGGGACCGCTCCCTGACGGTCGCGGCTCTGATTGTCCACGGCCGGTACGGGGCCCGGCCGCTACCTCCCCTTCGTCGCTCCGTCGCTCCGTCGCTTCGTCGCTCCCTCCGTGCCTTCGTGCCTCCGTGCCTCCGTGGCTTAGCCTCACTTCATCCAACTCCCCCCGCACCAACCCGATCGGATGCGCGCTGAGCGAGAACCCGAGCGCGTCGTAGTCCTGCACGACGGTCTCGTTCGGCGACATCTCGGGCAGCGCGATCGGTGGCTCCTCGGGTTCCAATTCCGCCAGCAGCGGCGGCTCGGCGTTATCCTGCGCCAGAATGTGCCAGAGTGCTTCTCGGCGATTGAGCCCGAGCGAATGAAACGCGTCCGCCGCCGCCAGACGCAACAGTGTTTCACGTGAAACATCGCCGCGGCGAAAGAGTTGGCGAAGCGATTTGATTGGCCCGTCGCTCTTGGCTGCTTCGATGCCGCGCACTTTTTCTTCACTCAGCCCGCGCACCAGGCGCATGCCGAGGCGCAGCGCGGGGCCGTGTTTCCCTTCGTCGCTCCGTCGCTTCGTCGCTTCGTCGCTTTCTTCCAACGAACAATCCCACCCGCTTAGATTCACATCCACCGGCAAGACTGGTACGCCGTGGGCGATGGCGTCGCGGACGAGTTGGCCCGGCGTGTAGAAGCCGAGCGGTTGTGAGTTGAGCAGGGCGGCGCAGAACGCCGCCGGGTGGTAGCGCTTGAGCCACGCGGAGGCATAGACCAGCAACGCGAACGAGGCGGCGTGACTTTCGGGGAAGCCGTACTCGCCGAAGCCGCGGATTTGCAGGTAAATCTGCTCGGCGAACGCT
>CAZDTB010000721.1:0-2016 GCA_964508075.1 uncultured Planctomycetales bacterium | reverse complement strand
CAGCTCGCGTTCATGTTTGTTGCGCTGGGCTGCGCTGCGCCGGCGTCCGGCGTCTTCCACGTCTTCACGCACGCGTTCTTCAAGGCGCTGCTGTTTCTCTGTGCCGGCAGCGTCATGCACGCGATGGGCGGCATTATTGACCTGCGCCAGTTCAGCGGTCTGCGCACCATCCTGCCCAAGACGCGGATCCTCATGCTGATCGGCTGTCTCGCGCTGGCCGGCTTCCCGTTTCTGGCGGGCTTCTGGAGCAAGGACGAGATCGTCCATGCCTCGTTCGAGTATCACCCGATCGTCGGCGTGATCATGCTGCTCACCGCCGGGATGACCGCGTACTACACGTTTCGGATGTACTTCCTCTGCTTCCACGGCCCCAAGCGGCTGCCGAAGGAAGCCGGCGATCATCCGCACGAGTCGCCGCCGGTGATGATCCGCCCGCTGTATGTGCTCGCGTTCGGAGCAATCTTCGCGGGCTATCTGGGCGTCACCGCCACACCACTGGCCGGTGACTCCTTCTTCGGTCTCCTCAAGCCGCACGGCTACTTCCACCACTACCTGCACGCCAGCACGGTCGTCGGCGGTGAGCACCACGGCGGGGGATTGTGGTTGATGTACGTCTCAGCCGTGATCGCGATCGCCGGCATCGCTCTGGCCTGGGCACGCTATGGCACCGCCCCGGTGGAAGACCCCGACAAGGCCACGCTCGGCGGCCTCTGGCGGCTCTGGAACGCGAAGTACTACATGGATGAAATCTACGACCGAGCTTTCGTCCGGCCGCTGCGCGCCTTGGGCAAGGTCTTCTTCGGAACCGACAACTACGGCATCGACGGACTCATCTGGTTTGTGACCGCCGTCCCGCGTGCCCTCGGCGGCATGCTGCGCTTCCTGCAACACGGCGCGCTGCAGGGTTACGCGCTCGGGATGGCGATCGGTCTGGTCGTCTTGTTGATCCTTTGGCAATGGTTTGAGAACGGCGGAGCGTAGCGCACGGGCGAGCAAATGGCGGCAATTGGAATCCATCTGCTGATCTTCCTTCCGCTGGTCGCGGCGATCATCGTCTGGGCCCTGCCCGAACGCCGCAAGGACATCGCGCCCGCGTTCGCGCTCGTCGTCGGGCTGATCACGTTCGTCATCGGGCTGCTGCTCTGGCTGAACGTGGACGGTGACGGGCTGCTCGGCGAAACCCGGGCGAGTTGGATCGCCGTGGGCGGAGAAGAAGGCGGCCTGCTGATCAGCTATCACGTGGGCCTCGACGCGATCAGCGCCCCGCTCGTCGCGCTCACGGGCCTGCTCGTGCCACTTGCGGTGGCCTGCGGCTTCGCGTCGATCAAGCACCGTGTGCGCGAATACTACGCCTGGATGCTGGCGCTGACCGCGGGCATGTTCGGCGTGTTCGTCGCCCGCGACGTGCTGTTGTTCTATATCTTCTTCGAGTTCACGCTGGTGCCGCTGTACTTCCTGATCGGCATCTGGGGCGGGCCCGAGCGGCGCTGGGCGGCCAACAAGTTCTTTATCTACACCTTCGTCGGCAGCATGATCACCTTCGCCGGCATCATGTACCTCGCGCTGCGCGCCGCCGACCTGAACGGCACCGGGCTGATCTCGTTCGATCTGGCGATGCTGTCGGCGCTCGACGGCCTGAGCACGGCCGAGCAATCGCTGCTGTTTATCGCGTTCTTCTGCGGCTTCGCGATCAAGGTGCCGTTCTTCCCGCTGCATACGTGGCTACCGCTGGCGCACACCGAGGCGCCGACCGCCGGCTCGGTGCTGCTGGCCGGCGTGCTGCTGAAGATGGGGACCTACGGCTTCCTGCGCTTCGCTCTGCCGCTCTTCCCCCAGGCCGCCGTGGAGTTCGCGCCCGCGATCCTGGCGCTGGCGGTGGTGGGGATCGTCTACGGCTCGCTGGTGGCGATGATCCAGAGCGACGTCAAGAAGCTGGTCGCCTACTCGTCGGTGGCCCACCTCGGCTTCGTGATGCTCGGCATGTTCGCCTTCAACGTCCAGGGGGTGAACGGCAGC
>CAZDTB010000720.1:0-2020 GCA_964508075.1 uncultured Planctomycetales bacterium | reverse complement strand
TCGGTGATACCGCGGTCGCCGTTCATCCGGACGATGAACGCTACAAGCACCTGATCGGCGAGAGCTGTCTCCTGCCGCTGATGGATCGGCCGATCCCGATCATCGCCGATCCGATTCTCGTGAAGATGGAGTTCGGTACGGGCTGCGTGAAGGTTACTCCCGGTCACGACCCGAACGACTACGCCTTCGGCGAGCGCCACGGCATACCGAAGATCAACATCCTCGCGCCTAATGGGCAGATCAATGAGAACGGCGGCAAGTACGCCGGCATGTCGGTCGAGGACGCGCGGGCGAAGGTGGTCGAGCATCTCGAAGCGCTCGGCCTGATGGAGCAGATCGAGCCGTACCAGCACGAGGTCGGCCACAGCGACCGCAGCAAGACGGCGATCGAGCCGATGCTCAGCGAACAGTGGTTCATGAAGATGTCGGCGCTGGCGGAGACGGCGATGGACGCCGTCCGCGACGGCCGCGTGAAGTTTTTTCCCGAGCGCTACGCCAAGACGTACCTCGACTGGCTGGGCGAAAAGCGCGACTGGTGCATCAGCCGCCAACTCTGGTGGGGGCACCGGATCCCGGTGTGGCATCGTCGCATTCGGATCACCTCTCGCGAAGACGTGACACGCGAGATCGTCTGTCGCGGAATTGACCACGCGGTGCTGGGTGAGCGAGCCAATGTCGCCGCAGTAGTGGTGGACGCAGCGACGGGCGAACGTGTGGATCCAGGCTTCTCGACCGGACAGCGTGTGCTAGCTCCCGAGGCTCCAGGATGGCACAAGCAAGGTCTGAGCCTAGGTCGGTTCGACAGTGGGGAGCTGCGCGGGGATTTCGACGTTTACCTGTGTATCCTCGACGACGACAGTCGATCCTATTACGAAAACGCTGGCTTCGAGCAGGACCCCGACGTTCTCGACACGTGGTTCAGCTCGCAGTTGTGGCCGTTCAGCACGCTGGGGTGGCCGGATGATTACGGCAGGCACGAAGGCACGGAGGCACGAAGGCACGAAGGGGAGGGCGAAGCTCCTGCTGAGCCCGGCTCGGCGGGAGCCTCGCCCTCCCAACGCCGAGCCTCCCCCACCCTTACCGACCTGGACTGTTTCTATCCGACCAGCACGCTGGTGACGGCGCGCGAGATCATCACGCTGTGGGTCGCGCGGATGGTCATGTCCGGGCTGTACTTCATGAAGGACGTGCCGTTCCACCACGTGCACATCCACCCCAACATCCAGGACGGCCAGGGTCGGCGGATGAGCAAGTCGCTCAACAACGGCGTCGACCCGATCGACATCATCGAGCTGTACGGGACCGACGCGATGCGCTTCACGCTGGCGCAGATGGCGACCGAGACGCAGGACGTGCGCATGCCGGTCAAGCCGCTCAAGCTGCCCGACGGTCGGCAGGTGAACTCGAGCGAGAAGTTCGAGCTGGGGCGGAACTTCTGCAACAAGCTCTGGCAGGCCGCGACCGGGTTCGTACTGCCGAATGTACAGGTGGGTGGCACAGGCGAGGGTGGCACAGGCGTCTCGCCTGTGGATCACCGGCGGGACGCCGGTGCCACCCAGAGTCAAGGACCGCGGCCACTCAAGTCCGAGCAGCTCCCGGTGGAGGATCATTGGATCCTCTCGCGTCTGAGTGCCTGCATCCAAGAGGTGGACCGCCGGTTCGAGCGCTACCAGCTCAACGAGGCCGCCAGCGCACTCTACGCCTTCTTCTGGGGCGAGTTCTGCGACTGGTACGTCGAACTGGTCAAGCCGCGGCTGTTCAGCCGGAACGACGCCGGCGAAATGACGCGGCACGACGACGAGTCCGCACAGATCGCCCAGCGGGTCCTGACGTGGGTGCTCGACCAAACCTTGCGACTGCTGCACCCGATCATGCCGTTTGTCACCGAAGAGCTCTGGCAGCGGCTCAACGAAGCGGCGCCACGGCGTGGCATCAGCGAGCTGACGACGCCCGGGAAGGCGCTGATCGTCGCCGACTGGCCGGACGCGTCGGCGTGGAAGCGTGAAGCCACGGTCGAGCG
>CAZDTB010000719.1:282-2033 GCA_964508075.1 uncultured Planctomycetales bacterium | reverse complement strand
CGCGGCGTATCTTCCGACAATCGAGGTCAAGGGGTTGACCAGTCCGGTGGAGCAGATGGTCTACCAAGCCGACCGCGAGATCGTCTACGCGCTGCGCATCAAGGATACTTCGTTCCGGCCCAAACGGCGGCGAGTTCAGCGGTCGTTCTTACGGCTGGATCGGGAGGGTGCCAGGCGTTTGTCCCGGCGGTTTCTTCGGTTGGGTTCGGCGGGTCCCACGATCCTCCCGGTCAAACATCAAGGCAGTAGCGCACAACTCTTCGATCAGTTTAACCAGGTCACGATTCCCCAATTCTGAAGTTGGAATTCCCAGAACCTTCTCAATTCTGGCGACAACGTGCTCCGGACGCTCGCGCGGGATTGACCCGATCGGTCGTTCGGCCAGCGGGTCTCACTTGAGATGCCGGTCGAGGAAAGCTCGTACTATTGTCCAGGTTTCCGCACGATTGAACTCGCGACCCCCGTGGCCGGCATTCGGGATCACGTGCAACTCGACCGCAACGCCCCGCTCGCGAAGCAGCCTGTCGAGGTTCCTGCTCTGCTCCACCGGCACCACCGCATCCGCCTCGCCGTGCAGAATAAGAAACGGGCAGTCGTCGGCGGAAACGCAAGAGACCGGGCTGGCCTGCTTGGCACGGTCAGCCAAGTCCGGCCCCGGACCGCCCAACAGGGCCACGGCGGCGTTTTCGCCGGAGCGGTCTGGCCCTCGGCGCTGACGAGTAACCATCCCGGTCAAGTCAGCCGCACCGTAGTAATCGCAGACTGCTTGTACGCGGCTGGAATACTTCTTGGGATCGACTCCTCCCGTTCCCTCGAATTCCTTGATGTCGCCTGTGGTACCCAGCAGGGCGGCCAAGTGCCCCCCGGCCGAACTGCCGCCGGCAGCGATACGCCGCGGATCCAGCCCGTACTTCTCGGCGCTCGCACGCAACCACCGCACTGCGGCTTTACAGTCGTGGATCTGTGCCGGAAAGGCCGCCTCGTCGCTGAGGCGGTAATCGACGCTCACGACGGCGAGCCCGACGACCCGCCGCTCGCGGTCGGCGCCCGGGGTCTGTACTACAACCGTAACCGCTGGTACAGCCCGGATTTAGGGCGGTTCATCCAACGCGACGTGAACGAGTCGGCGTTGCCGATCATCACCGCGCTGGCGTTCAACGGCGAGACGCTCGACGCGCTGCTCGGTACGTTCGATGGCCAGGGGCTCCACGGCGACGGGATGAACCTGTACCTGTACCTCGGTGGCAACCCGGTCAACTTCAGCGACGCGCTGGGGTTAGTCTACGATCCGTTCGAGGATCTCGACGATTTCATGGCCGACTATCACGGCGAACGCGCTGCGGCAGCGGCGGCAGCGGCTGGAAAGATCGGCTTCGCTCTGGAAGTCGGGAAGCTCCTCGCACAGATGTCCCTCAGCTTCGTTCCCGGTGGCATGTTCGCCATGGCGGCGGTGGACCTCGCCAGCGGCAACTGGGAGAGCGCGCTGATGTATGGAGGCTTCGGAAGCATGCGTATGCTCTCCCGGTTCAAGACGCTGAAGTCGTTCTACAAGACGGGAAAGCTTGCCAGGCGTGGATTGATGCTACGGCGACTGGCGTTCCGAGTGACAACATCGAAGGGGCCAGTGGAAGTCACGGCCTGAGCCTCTCGCCAAGGCAGCACCGTTCTCTGGAAGGATTTCACCATATTCCCGACAACCGCCGGAAAGCTGGATGTCGAACACGTCGGCGCCGAGGCCGATGAACTTCTCG
>CAZDTB010000719.1:0-272 GCA_964508075.1 uncultured Planctomycetales bacterium | reverse complement strand
GCTTCGGTCGTACGCCTCCAGATTGTACCAAGGCATGGGCGTCGATAAAGTGGTGGTAAGTGGATACCGGGTATCGGGTGGCAATCCGTTTCGTACGGCACAGATCGTGTTGCGTCTGAAGTAGAAGGGAAACGATGTTCGCGGATGATGAGGTATTGAGCGAGTGCCGAGCACTGATGCGCGATGGCGCCGACACGGAGCGAGTTCTAGGACACCTCCGTAAGCGGTGTGTCGCATAGGGGTAATCTATCTATGCTCTCGAAGTTTTGTAC
>CAZDTB010000718.1:0-2034 GCA_964508075.1 uncultured Planctomycetales bacterium | reverse complement strand
CCATCGCCACGCTAGCCGACCACGCCGACCTCGACGGCCACCTGCTGCTGGCCGACGACCCGTTCGACGGCATCGCCTGCCACGGCAGCATCATCGAGCTCGGCGAAGCCCCCGGCCTCGGCGTGTCGGCCAAATAGCGCGGGCGTCGCCGCATAAGCGTTAACTTGGGGTTCGACCTGAGCGTTCCAAGTCCCTGGTGGGAATGGGCGTGGCGCGGATTCCAGCCCCGGAGGGGCACAGATTCCCGCCCCGGCGTGGCGTGGATTCCCGCCCTTTCAGGGCTCGACCTCCTCAGTGCCGCTACTCGCCTCTCCGCAGCAGCCCCGATCCCTAATACCACCTTGATCTTGCCTGTACGAAAGTGTCTCATTTGTGTAGAATGATGACTACAAGCTCCGCACATCGGGATCTTCGACAAAGGAGGTGTCACGCATGAAACGCGAGAACCCTCTGTTCATCTCAGCCACCCTGCTCGCGTGCTCAAACCTCCTGATGCCCTCCATCACGGCAACGGCCAGCCACCCTGCGCGCTACGAGGCCGACGCGCTATGGCCGGTCGAGCAGGTCCCCGCCAGAACCAGTCCGCCGCACCGTGAACACGTCCCTGTTGTCCCGATCGAAGTGCCCCAGCAGCGCCCCGGCGTCGTCGAGTGTGAACCGAACGAAGGCGAGGAAACCTGCCACGACGGCTACGTCGACAACTGCAACGGCGGCTGCGACTCCGACCCGCCGGTCTTCCAGCTCATCGAATGCGGCCAGACCATCTGTGGCACGTCGCGTGTTTACGTCTGCGACGGCTCCACGTACCACGATATGGACTGGTTCGAGGTGACGCTCGACACCGCCGCCCAGATTACCTGGGCTGGTGAGGCTGAGTTCCCGGTCGCGATGTGGATCCTGTCCGGCGACTGCAACGACATCGTCGTCGAAGAGTATGCCACCGCCGCCGAGTGCACCCTGCTCAGCCTGTCCCACGCCTGCGACGCCGGCTTGTACATGCTGGTCATCGCTCCGGCGGATTGGGGCGATTATGCCTGCGGCGTCAAGTATAAAGCCACCGTCACTTGCGACGTGTTCACCGGGGCCTGCTGCAACGGCCCAGACTGCCTCGGCACGATGACCGAGCTCGAGTGCGATGCGCTGAATGGCGACTTCTACCTCGGCGAGAGCTGCGCCACGTTCGAATGCCCGTGGGGCTGCCCGGAGTCGATGCTCGACATCGCCATTCTGACCGATGCCTGGGGCGAGGAGACCACCTGGGAGATCACCGTCCACGGTACCAGCGACGTGATTTGCTCGGGCGGTCCCTACGAGGACGAGACGCTCTACAACGAACACTGCTGCATCGCGTACGACGGCTGCGTCGATTTCACCATCTACGACTCCTACGGCGACGGCATTTACGCCCCCGGCGGCTACACGGTCATCCTCGACGGTGAAGTAATCTACGACTGCATGGGCGAGGGCTGGTACGGCTACTCGCAAACCGTCGCGAACTTCGGTGGCGGCTGCGTGCCTGACCCGGGGGCCTGCTGCGATGCGGATCTCAACTGCACCGGGACCAATACCGAGGACGAGTGCGATGCGTTGGACGGCGACTGGCACATTTTTGAGGATTGCGATGCCGGCTACGAGTGTCTGCCGCGCTGTTACGACTGCCCGTCAAACGGGATGCCCGAAGGCGAGCCGGTCTGCGAAGACGACTACGTGGACAATTACAACGGTGGTTGTGGCTCCAATCCGGTTGTCTTCCAGGACATTCTCTGCGATGAGGTGATCTGCGGCGAGTCCGGCACGTTCTACTACGGCACCTCGAGCTATCGCGACACCGACTGGTTCCGCGCAGTAGTCGACGAAGCCACGACACTGACCTGGTCGGTCTGTGCCGAGTTCGAGGTGCTGATCGTCGTCCTCGACGGCGGCAGCGAGAACTGCCTGGATTGCGAGATCCTCGGCTTTGCCACGGCGCCAGCGGAAGAGACTGCGACGCTGAGCTTCGCCGTCGGCCCCGGCGATTACTGGCTGTGGGCCGGT
>CAZDTB010000717.1:0-2040 GCA_964508075.1 uncultured Planctomycetales bacterium | reverse complement strand
ATCACGTTCGAGGGCGGCGACTCGACATATAACGAGTCCTTGTCGATCCACTTCAACCAGCCGCGGGTCTCGGCCCTGTTCGACGACCTCAGCGCTCCTGCCGGAGGAACCATCAGTTGGCGGCAGCTCGACGATCGCGCGGCCGTGACATACGAAGACGTCCCGGAGTGGGGCACCGGGAACAACAACACTTTCCAGGTCGAGATGTTCTTCGACGGCGCGATCCACATCACCTGGCTCAACGTCGACTCGCCCGACGGCATCGTCGGAATCTCCGCCGGTGACGGCGTGCCGCCCGACTACCTCGAGTCAGACCTGTCTCAGGCCGGCTCCTGCGGCCCCCGACCGCCCGAGGCGCAGAACGGCAGCACCGCGACCATGGCCAACACCCCGGTGACCATCACGCTCGTCGCCAGCGACGACGGCCTGCCCGAGCCACCGAGTCTGGACTTCATCATCGCCTCGCTGCCGGAGCACGGGCAGCTCAGCGACCCGGGCGCCGGCCCGATCGAGACCGTGCCCTACACGCTGGTCGATGGTGGAAACGAGGTCGTCTATACGCCGGACGAATGGTTCTACGGCGACGACAGCTTCACGTTCAGAGCCAACGACGGCGGGCAGCCGCCCGAAGGCGGCGACTCCAACATCGCCACCATCTCCATCGAGGTGATCCTGCCCGACCCCGAGCTGGTTCGCAGCTACCCGCTCGACGGCGATCCCGGCTGGTCCACCGAAGGTCAGTGGGCCTTCGGCCAACCCACCGGTGGCGGCAGCCACAACTACGACCCACTCTCCGGCTATACCGGCAGCAACGTTTACGGCTACAACCTCGCCGGCGACTACGCGGACAACATCCCCGAATACCATCTGACCACGACGGCGATCGACTGCTCGAACCTACTCCAGGCCGAGCTGCGCCTCTGGCGCTGGCTGGGTGTCGAACGGGCTCCGTTCGATCATGCGAGTATCCGAATCTCCAATGACGGCGCGAGCTGGACCAGCATCTGGGACAACCCAGACAGCATCATCGCCGACTCCGAGTGGACGCAGATGGCGTTCGACGTCTCCGCCATAGCGGACGGCGAGCAGACCGTTTATATCCGCTGGACGATGGGGCCGACGGATGAGTCCACGCATTATCCGGGCTGGAATATCGACGATGTAGAGATCTGGGGCGTGGCCACCGGCCCGCTATGCCCTGGTGATCTGGATGGCGACGACGATATTGATCTGGCCGACCTGGCCCAACTGCTGGCCAACTACGGCATGACCAGTGGAGCGCAGTACGAAGACGGCGACATCGATGCCGACGGCGACGTGGACTTGTCCGACCTGGCGGCGCTCTTGGCCGTCTATGGGACGACGTGCGAGTAGCGGGCATACCGCGGTCCGGCATCGATTCGTGACGGCGCATGCGACGCCGACTCGTGGCGTTCCTACTGGCTCCCCGTGAATTGCTGCTGGAGGCCGGCAAAGTCTAGCATGTCTACGTCGCCGTCGCCGTCGTAGTCGGCGTTGGCGAAATCCTCTGGATCGCAACCGGGCGGTGGCGTCGTGACGTCCGGACCGGCCAGGCAGCCGCCGAACAGGTTGAAATCGTCAGAGTCGACGTCCCCGTCGTGGTCGAGGTCACCGAAGGACGGAAGCTCGCACAGCAGCTCGATGTCGTCGATGTACACGGTGAACGGTCCGACGTTGTCGACGATGCTGAACGCGAGGTGCTCGAACACGCCGCGGTTGGTGGACGTCCACAGCACGCCGTCGCCGGTCATGCCTAGGATCGGATCGGTCACCGGGTCAAAGATGAAGGTCTGCCACACGTCAGGCATGGGCTCGACCAGCACTCCCTGCGGTGCGCCGTTGATATCCTCGGCGACGCCCACCCATTCGATTGACCCGGACGTGCCGCCATCCTCGCCAACCTCGGCGTCGGTGCCCGTTTCGCGGATGCCGACCGCCAGTCGCAAGCGACCGGCGTCGAGCCGCAGGCGCACGCGAATGGGCCGA
Source organism: uncultured Planctomycetales bacterium (assembly GCA_964508075.1). Lineage (GTDB taxonomy): Bacteria > Planctomycetota > Phycisphaerae > UBA1845 > Fen-1342 > JALSRY01. Next base: position 33 of record CAZDTB010000717.1, on the reverse strand, counting down.
TCCAGCTCGACGGTCGGGTTGGGAATATAGGAG
>CAZDTB010000716.1:0-2042 GCA_964508075.1 uncultured Planctomycetales bacterium | reverse complement strand
CGCAACCGTGCCGACGACGGGATGTTGCGGCTTGAGCTTTCCCTGGCGGAGGAGCTCGGCCAGAAAGTCGGTGTGGTGCACGACGTCGTAGTTGCCGCCGAAGTCGCGGTACTCGTGCTTGAGCGTGTTGTAGCAGTGCGGGCAGGTGGTGACGATCTGCTTGAACTTATACTGGTTGAGCGTCTCGCAGTTCTGCTGGGCGTACATCTGGAAGAGGTACTCGTTGCCGGCTCGGCGGGCGGCGTCGCCGGTGCAGGTTTCTTCCGGGCCGAGAATGGCGAAGTCGACGCCGGCCTCTTGCATCAACTGGGCAAAAGCGCGGGCGACCTTGCGTGAGCGGTCATCGAACGACGGTGCGCAGCCGACCCAGTACAGGTAATCCACCTCGTGCTTATCTGCCATCAGCGGGATGTCGAGGCCCTTGGCCCAATCGGCGCGCTCCTCGTTGGCGAAGCTGTAGACGTTGCCGACCGTTTCGAGCCCCTTGAAGACGTTCTGCAACTGCTCGGGGAACTCACCCTGCTCCATCACCATGTGCCGGCGCAGGTTGATGATCTTGTCGACGTACGAGATGAAAACCGGGCATTCCTGCTCGCACGCCCGACAAGTGGTGCAGGCCCAGATGACTTCCGGATCGACGACGTGGCCGACCAGGTCGACTCGGTGCGGCGCCGGTTCGACATCACCACCCTGCCCGTTCGTCGCGACTCCCAACTTCCACTGGTGTTCGTAGCCGAAATCACGCAACTGGCTGGTGAAGTCCTTTGGCGAGAGCTTCTTGCCGGTGTTGTTGGCCGGGCACTGGTGCTGGCAGCGCCCGCACTCGGTGCAACTGAAGAAGTCCAGGACCGCCTTGGCACCGAACTGGTCGATCCGCCGGATGCCCAGGGTCTCCTCGCGCTCCGCCTTGCCTTCGATGTCTTCGATGTTCGGCAGGCAGCCGGCCGGTCCGAGTGGCTGGAAGTAGACATTAAAGAAGGCGGTCATCTCGTGGAACTGCTTGGTATAGGGCAGGATGTTCATGAAGCCTAGGATCAGGCTGACGTGCATCCAGAAGCCCAGGTGTTGCCAGAAGACGATCGAGCGCTCGGGCAGAACGCGGATCGGAATCGCCGCCAGTGAGCCCAGCGGTTCCCATGCGCTGGCGTGCTCGTCGTAGCGCGCGATCGTCGCACCATCGTAGAGCACGTCGCTGAACATGAGTCCGGACAGAATCATCAGGATCAGCACGCCCTCGAAATTCAGGTTCAGACGCGGCAGGTAGCGGATCACGCGGTAATAGAAGAACACCAGCACGCCGACCACCACCAGCACGACGAAAATATCCTTGATGAGTGAATACAGGCTGCCTAGCGGCGTGCCCGTGTCGAAGATCCAGTAGCCGAAGTGCGGGTTGGATACAAAGCCCCGCGCGAACAGGATCAGCGCCCGCAGCAGCATGATCACCGCCCCCGCATAAATGAAGATGTGCGCGATCCCCGCCAGCCTGTGCCGCGGCATCCGCCACTGCCCGATCGCGAACTTGATCATCCGGCGTGTCCGCTCGCCGGCCTGGTCAAATTGCAGATTCCACGGCCCGGCGCGCATCAGCCGCCAGCGACCGAGCAGAGTGAATCCGAAGGCTCCGAAAGCGACCATGAACACGATCAACATCACGACCGGCTGCATGTCTCACCTCGTCCGATGGAAAGCTTGCCAAACCCGCATTGTAGCGGCTACTGGCGTCGTTGGCAGTTTGCTCGAGTGGTCGGCGTCGGCCGGCGAGCGCAGCGGCCGGTGCGGGGCCCCGCCGCTACACTGCTAACTGAGGCCGTACAGGGGTTTGAATTTCGCGTTCAGGTAGTCGATGAACGGCTGCGGTGAGAGGTCGCGGCCGCTGACGAGCTTGACCAGGTCGTTGGCGCGGTAGCGCTTGCCGTGACGGTGCACGTTTGCGCGCAGCCATTCGCGCAGCGGCTTGAGCTCGCCGCGGGCGATCTGCTCGTCCAGATCGGGCATGGCTTGCCTGGCCGCATCGAAGAATTGGGCGGCGTAGAGGTTGC
>CAZDTB010000715.1:510-2043 GCA_964508075.1 uncultured Planctomycetales bacterium | reverse complement strand
ACATTCTCCTCTGTTCAGTCTATTCCGGCTGGTGCCCGCGGATTGCCCCCCCCCCCGGGGGGGGGGGGGCATGGCCTCTAATCGCTTGTCTGGTAACGTGTTATGCGATTTCCAGTCCTAGCGGGCGTTAGCAAGGTGCCGCGTCGACGCCCGCTGCACCAGCATCGGGGCCACGCGGATTTGCTGCGGCGCGTCGGACCTCTCCCGATCGAGACGCTGGAGAATAGTCTCCATGGATCGGCGGCCGATCTCCTCACCGGCGAAGTCGATCGTGGTCAGCGTGGGGTGGATCTCCTCGGCGGCGGTCTCGTTGCCGTGCCCGATAACCGCTAGGTCGTCTCCCGGGCGGCGTGCGAGGCGGGCGCAGAGCATCATGAGCGTGATTGCCAGGAAATCATCCGTAGCGACAACCACCTGGGCCCGCTCAAGCCGCGGGGCCAGCGCGTCGAGCGTGCTCAGATCCGTGATGGTCGCCGTGACCGCTTCGGGATCGATGGCGTTTTCGCGGCAGATTTCGTGGAACCCGTCGAGCCGTTCGGCGGCGCCGCTGCGCGTCGGATGGTGCACGTAGAGGATTTCACGGATGCCATTGCGGACGAGGAAGCGTGCGATCAAGCGGCCGGCTTCCGCCTGATCGGGCGTGAGGACGTCACACGTGACGCCGTCCAACGGCCAGCAGGAGGCCAGAACGCGGTTTTCCATGCTCCGACGCAGCTTGCTGGCCCGGGGGGCGTCGAGCGGGATGGCGTTGAGGACCGCGTCGATCCGCTCAGGCGAGAACGCCGCGAGCTGCTCGGCAGGCGGATTCGGCCCCGGCTCGATCACGTGGACGGCGTAATGAGACTGCTGCGCGCGGCTGATCACGCCGCGCAGAAAGCTGGCCGTGAACGCGGAGCGCAGATTGTCGGCCAAGACGGCCACGGCGTAGTTGCGGCCGGTGGCCAGAGAGCGGGCGGCGTGGCTGGGGACGTAGTTGAGCTTTCGGCAGACTTCCAGGACACGCTGTTTGGTTTGAGTGCTGATATCCGGGCGGTCGTTGAGCGCGCGCGACACAGTCCCTCGCGAAAGGCCGGTGTCCCGCGAAATGTCTTCGATCGTCACTTTCCGCATGGATGGGCTCCTTCATCAGATCGACCCGATGCAGCCCGTGTCGATAGGCGCCATCATGTACCCCAAGAATTGCAGTCGATACTGCTTCGACAGCCCAATTCTACCGGGATCCGTGCGGCTTGCAACGAAGAAACTCCCCGGGCGCCACCGGGGAGGCGCTTTGGGGCCTACGGGGGCTCGCCCACGGTTTCCTCGAGCAGGCGGTCGGCGTCCTGGATGCCGATGGCCTCCAGGCCCGGGAGCTGCTCAGAGGCGGCGACGGTGGCGTCGGTCTTGATGATCCGTGGGATGGTCGGATCGCCGACCTCTTGTCCTACGCCAAGACGAACACATGCCGCCACGGATACATGAGCGACTACTTCGGCGGAAGGCACATAGATCGCTGCGACGCCTGCGACAATTGCCTCGGCCTTCGAGCACGCC
>CAZDTB010000715.1:0-500 GCA_964508075.1 uncultured Planctomycetales bacterium | reverse complement strand
CGGACACTCCAGCCTTGCATGATGTCGGTCGCGTCGTCGGTATTTCGCAGGCCCACCAGCTTGCCGATCTCATGAGCCGCGACCGTGCCGATCGCGTTGCCGAGCGTGGCGATGTCGTTGACCGGTAGGCTGAACTGGCCGCCGATGCCCCGCTCGGCGATCTCGGTGGCATAGACGATGGCGGTCCCGGTCGTGGTTGCGTTGCGCGGGTCGATGTAGTCGGCGATCCCCAGCAGGTTGTCAAACGTCGAGCCGCCAACATAGACCGTCTGGTAGGGGAGGGGTATCTCGTCGGGGTCGTGATTGTCGGAGTTGTAAATCTTGATGCCGCTGGTGGTGTTGGCGTCGGCGGCATCCACATAGTACTTGTTGTAGATGCCCTGTAGCTTCGCCAGGATCACCGTCTTCAGGATCGTGGTGTCGGCGTCGTCCCAGTTCGGCGAGATGGCGAAGAACTGGTTGAAATCGGCGGCGTCCAACTCGGGGATGGTAGCGGGGGG
>CAZDTB010000714.1:0-2044 GCA_964508075.1 uncultured Planctomycetales bacterium | reverse complement strand
ACCGGACGCCCGACCCCCTCCCTACCCTCCCCCTGAGAGGGGGAGGGGTTTTGATGGCGGCTCTAGGTCCTCAGCCGCGTGCCGCTCGCCGATCGCTTTCCAAAAACGCGGTCGGCGGTAGAGTACATTCCGTGACTTTCGCCACGGTAGTACGACGATCGGCGTGGAGCAGTGTTTGAAAGGATCCGGATGCGCGTGTGCCGCCGCGATCGTATGCGCTTGGTGGGCGACGGCTTGCCAGAGACACGGATGAGCCCCCGGACAAGCAAACCCGCTCGAACGGCGGGAGCGACGTTGCTGATCGGTCTGTGTCTGTGTGCGGGGCTTTCGTGCCGCCAAGAGGGAAAACCCGAGATTGCCACGCCGAGTACGATCCCTCCCAACGTGCTGCTGATCTCGGTGGATACGCTACGGCCGGATCACCTGGGCTGTTACGGGTATCAGCGCCAAACCAGCCCGCGCATCGATCGGCTGGCGGCGGAGGGGGCGTTATTCGAAAACGCGATCAGCAGCACGTCGTGGACGTTGCCGGCGCATGCGGCGTTGTTTACCGGGCTCGCCGACAGCGTTCACGGCTGCGTCGATACGGACCGGCGGCTGGACGAGAGTCGCTATACGCTGGCCGAGCGTTTGAAGGGGGCCGGGTATGCCACTGTCGGGTTATTCTCAGGCCCGTATTTGCATCCGGTCTTCGGGTTGGCTCAGGGGTTCGACGAGTACATCGACTGCACTTCCTATCCGGGACTGACCGGCCAAGAGGCTGGAACGGCGGACACGGTGGACAGTGCGAAGGTTCACGAGGCATCGCACCGCGACATTACCAATCCGAAGGTTTACGAGCGGGTCAGCACCTGGCTCAAGGCCAACAGGCACCGCCCGTTCTTCATGTTTGTTCACATGTGGGACGTGCACTTCGACTTCATTCCCCCGCCGCCGTACGACCGCAAGTTCGACCCGGATTACCGGGGCTCGGTTACCGGGAAAGACTTTCTGTTCAACACGGCCGTGAACGCGATGATGCCGAGGCGTGACCTGGAACACCTCATCGCGCTGTACGACGGAGAGATCGCCTGGACCGACGAACACATCGGCCGGATTCTGGACGATCTTGATTCGCTGGGGTTGCGCGAGTCCACGATCGTCGTGCTGACGTCGGACCACGGCACCGAGTTTTTCGAGCACCAGCTCAAGGCTCATCGCCAAAGTCTGTATGACGAGGTGCTTCGGATTCCGATGATCGTCCGCTGTCCTGGACGAATCGAGCCGGGGCAGCGCCACAGCGCCCAGGTTCGCATAGTCGACGTACTCCCCACGATCACGGATCTGGCCGGTCTGGGCGAGCCGGTCGACGTGATGGGCCAGAGCCTGGTTCCGCTGTTCTCGGGCGCGAAGCTGCGGCGCGACAATCTGGCGATATCCGAGCTGTTCTGCGACTCGCGCGTGTTGCTGCCCAGCGGGCGGTGGGCTCGAAAGGATCCCCGATTTCCCATCCAGCACCGCTTGCGCTCGTATCGGCGGCTGGATCGCAAGGTGATCAACGATCTGAACCGCGCGCGTTCCCAGTTCTTCGACCTGAATGCCGACCCCGGCGAGCAGCGGCCACTAAAGGACCCATCTGCATACGCCTTGCAGGACGTTGAACGGGGGCGCGCGTGGCTCAAAGCGTTTAGAAAGGCCTTGCCGGCCGGAGGCACGCAATCCACGATCCCGCCCGAGGTTCTCGCCAAGCTCGAGAGCCTCGGCTACGTGGGAGGCGACGAGGAAAGCGACGAACCCGAAGAACCGGCACCCTAGGGCGTTATGCAAGACAGTGCGACACAAGGAGCCGCGGAGTTCAGCCCGCGCGGCAGTTCAACCGTCAGTGAGGAGCGGCTGTTATCGCAGCCCCGACCGACCGCGCGCCGAAACGCGGCGATCTTTGGTGTGGCGCTGGTCGGCGTCGTCACCGCGTTCGGGCTTGCCCGGCGCAATGTCCAGATGGAGGAGGTAGAATGAGTGTCCGGCTTAGAGGCACAGATTCTGTAGTTCAGATTCGTTGGATTCC
>CAZDTB010000713.1:0-2063 GCA_964508075.1 uncultured Planctomycetales bacterium | reverse complement strand
CGAATACTGGTCGGTTCGCATCTGAACGGCGGCCATATTCTGGTCGCCGATGCCGTCACGCAGGCCGATCCGAACCTGCCGGCCATCCATGTCCAGGGTGACATCACGGGCTCCGCCGGGAGTGAGCCCCCGATCAAGGTCGTCGGCGAACTCGACGGTGTCATCGCCATCGACGGGAGTCTCAACAACGCTAGCAGTGGCCCGGAGATCCACGTGGGCAGCATCGACACGGAAAACCTAGGCGCGATTACAATCGACTATGACGGCTGGCACGACGCCCACGACTGGGACGGCGACGCCGTCATCAAGGTCAATACGACTGAGTATACAGAGAACACTCCGCTCGCCAGAGTATATAGGATTTCCAAGTGCAGAGGTGATTTAGATAATGATAGAGGCCTGGATTCCGTCGACCAGGCCGCGATGGACCTGTCTGCGGCGCAATACGCGGCGGACTACCCGGGTTTGCTGGATTCACACTACCATCACGCCGACGTCGACGACGATCAGGACGTGGACGAGTTCGACGCCGCCGCACTGGACTGGCTCATCGGCGAGGGCTGCGTGTATTGCATGATGGGCGGGCAACTCGGTGCCTGCAACGCAGACATCGTCGAGGACGGCACGGTTGATCTTGCGGATCTTGCCCAATTGCTGTCCAACTATGGGACGACCAGCGGCGCAACCCGGAACGACGGCGACCTCGACGACGATGGCGACGTTGATCTCGGCGATCTGGCCGGACTGTTGGCCTATTACGGTCAACTCTGCGGTTGCTTCGACGCCGCCGGCGGCGGCGGGGAAGACGGGCCGAGCTACGTCGAGGTTTCCGTGGTGGCCTACGATACCAAGGGCTACTCGGGTGGCGGGTTCGAGGGCGAGGTCGACCACTTCGTCTTCGACCTGAAGATCGAGGTCAGCGACCCGAACAACGACGACTGGGTCGCGACCGGCGCCGCGCTCAGAACGTACAACGACGCGACCTTCCGACTCTCCACGACGGCGACGACGCCAGACCAGTACGCCACCTTTGTTGCCGCCCCGTGGACGAGCGTGCCGGGCAGCGCGACCGCCGACGTGGCCGGGGCGTACGACCCACCGGACCCGAACGAAGTGTTCACGACCACGGAGCTGAATCTGGGTTGGTTCGACACCGCCAGTTCGAACGACGGACCGGCGACGGTGATGCGGATCGTGATCGACGTCAGCGAGGTTGACGGCGCGGACGTGTCCGAGGGCTTCGGCAGCGTGTACTTCGGGAGTAAGATCGGGGAAGATGACATTCTCGTCGCCCACCTGGCGTCAGCAACCTGCACCGCGGAATCGGCACCGAACGCCGAATCGCTGTCTGGGAGCTTTTGGGTGAAGGGAGAGTAGGCGCGCCGCGACACGCTCGGACATGCCCGGCGCGAGCCAACAGAGGACGGCTAAATCGTGGGGCGGGCGGATTGAAGCACCCCTCGCCCCCGTTTTCATGCGCGTTCATGCGTTCGACGGCCGCGGTCAAGTTGGTGACGACAAACAGGGCGGCGCTCGCCCGTTCTGGAATCAGAGTGGTTTCAGGAGCTCTCCGGCGGATGCCACTGGCAGCTTGCTGCCAGTGCCGCAACGAACGCGGGCGGACAAGCCGCCCGTGGCACCCGGCGCTCGGCCGTTCTGGAATTAGTAGTCGTCTTCGTCGGATTCGAGCGTGTCCTGCCACTCGTCGAGGTAGTCGAGGTACTCGCTGGTGCCGCGGGCCACGCAGGTGAGCGGGTCGTCGGCGACCTTGACGTCCAGCCCGGTGGCCTTGCCGAGGACCTGGTCCAGCCCGCGGAGCAGCGCCCCGCCGCCCACCATGTACAGCCCGTTGTCGACCAGGTCGGCGGCCAGCTCGGGCTCGATGTGCTCGAGGGTTTGCAGGACGGCGTCGACGATGTGCCCGACCGGCTCCTTGAGCGCCTCGCGGACCTCGTCGGCCTTGATCAGTGCCCGGCGGGGCAGGCCGCTGATCATGTCACGGCCCTTGACCTCCATGGAGGTCTCTTCCTCCTGCGGGGCGGCCGAGCCGATCTGGATCTTGA